>PIVQ01000020.1 GCA_003354055.1 Desulfobacteraceae bacterium
GCAGTTGGATCGGGCTGGTTACTTTGTCGTGTTCCTGATATTTTAACGGCCTTATTGGAGACCTCGATGATCATATCTTCCCGCCGAACCCCGGCCATTTCAGCCTGGATAATGATCTCCTCCCGGGTTTCGAATATATCCATCTGGGGTTTCCAGACCCGTTTTGAAAAACAGAACATGGGGTTAACCGATTGAAACATATCCTCAAAAGACTTTTCTTCTTTGGCAGGTGTCTCAATATGATCCCCAAACCGAATTTCTATATGTTCCATATAATACTCCTGATGGCGCTCTCGCTGCTGCTGCCTGCACGGCTACTTCGCCTGATGATGCTTTCGTTTAATCGATCATCAGACACCTATCAGACGCCTACTAAATGCTCATCCGACGCCCATCCGATGATCCGGTAAAAATACCATCAGACCGGCAGCTTGTAAAGCGCAATAAAAGATTGCCCGTAAATTGAAACATTTACCACCACTTTGTGGTTATGCACAAAAGCCCTTTGTAACACCATTGGTAACGCCTCCTTTTGTCATTGAAATGACAGGGCCAAATGGCCAGCGTGTCAACCCGAAGGCCGGTCAAGAATCTCCCGAATGGCCCTAGAAAACTTATTCATTGAAAAGGGTTTCTGGATAAACCCGTGGCAACCCTGCTTGAGAAGGGCTTCCACCTCTTCGTCTACGGTGAATCCGGTCGCGACAAGCATCTTGATGTCACCACCGATATTTCGAATTTGAGAAAAAGCCTGCTTCCCGTCCATGACGGGCATGATAAGATCCAATACCACCAGGGAGATTTCATCCTTGTACAATTTAAAAATTTCCACAGCTTCCAGACCGTTCCTGGCCAGAATCGGTTTGTACCCCAGTTTCTCCAGGAAATTTTTACCCACGTTCAGGATCTCTTCTTCATCATCCACCAGAAGTATGGTTTCCGATCCCTTCGGCATCTGATCCAGGGAGGAAGACGCCAAATTTTCACTTGTCGGCAGGGACTTAAGAGAGGCAGGCAACGATACTTTGAAGGTTGCCCCTTCCCCCTTTTGGCTCTCCACGGTGATAAACCCGCCGTGGTTCTTTACAATGCCAAATACGGTTGACAGCCCGAGCCCACGGCCTTTTTTATCTCCGGCTTCTTTGGTTGAAAAAAACGGATCAAAAATTTTCTTTTGCACCAGTTCATCCATACCGATTCCTGTATCCTGAATGGCGATTTCAACATAGGAACCAGGGTTAATTTCAAAATGGAAATCATGATCCTCGGCAATCTCAATGGCCCGGGTTTTAACGGTCATGATACCGGCATCAATCATGGCCTGGGATGCATTGACCAGAAGGTTAAGAAAGACCTGCTCCAACTGAGAATGGTCCCCGTCCACAGACAGGGGAGAGGGGGCAAAGTTTTCCTCAACAATAATATCTTTTCGGGTGGGCTTGAAAATATGCAGGGCCATGGAAAGCACCTGGTTGATATCCAGGACCGAAATCTGATACTTTCCCCCTCTGGCAAACCCCAGCAGGCGGCTGGTCAGATCCGCAGCGGTTTCCACCAGCACTCCGATCTGCTGGATGTGGGTGTTCAGCCGTTCGGGATTTTCGGCATTGATACGCATCAAAGACAGATGTCCCTGAACCCCCATGAGCAAATTATTAAAATCGTGTGAAATGCCGCCGGCAAGGACACCGATAGCTTCCATTTTCTGGGCCTGCTGGGCCTGGGTCTGAAGTGATTTGATATCTGTGATATCCGATACCATAACCAGCAGTCCCCGCTCCGAATCATCCTGATCCATATGGGTTGCACGGATCCGGCAGTCAAAGGCCGTACCATCCTTTCTTGCAAACCTTGTATCGATTACAGCCCGGCCCCGGGTCTCGACACCTGCGGCCAGATAGTCGCCCACCCGCCGATATTCTTTCTGGGTGGGATAAAGAATGCGGGCATTTTTTCCGGTAAGGCTGTCCCTGTCATGGCCGGTCATGGTATAAAAGGTCGGATTGGCCCAGAGGAGGGTCCGATTCTTTGTGATACAAATGCCCACAGGGGACTGGGAGAGGATGGAGATCATATCCCTGGAAGACAGGGAAGAGGAAATATCAACTTCACAAACCGTATTTTTATGATAGCCCTCTGTCATAAAAAGTGACTGACTCCTCCTCCAAGAAAATTGACGAATGATTCAATTGTCTGCTAAGTATAGCAGACTTTTTTTACTAAGGCCCGGAAAAAAATGAACCTTCGACACCGTGTATCCATTCTCTTACCCTATTTTCCTGCATTAATCAGTGGGGTAATGCTCACTGCTGCATTCCCGGATACCCACCTCTTTTTGCTTGCTTTTTTCGCGATTGTACCCCTTTGGGTATCCCTCGGATCCATGACACCGCGCCAGGCGTTTTATGCAGGCATGGCCACGGGAATGACTCATTACCTGACCCTGATCTACTGGCTTATTCCTACCCTGACAATTTACGGAAAAATCCATCTCCTGCCGGCCCTGGCCTGCCTGGTGCTGCTTTCTGCCTACCTGGCCCTGTATATTGGGGTCTTTGCCTTTTTAATAAAAAGACTGCCTGTACCACCCTGGCTTACCCCCATTTGGGGCGGCATCATCTGGGTTGGCCTGGAATTTATCCGGACCCATGCCCTCACAGGATTTCCCTGGGGCGTTCTCGGATATACTCAAGTTTCAAATACTCTTCTGCTTCAGACAGCTGATCTGTTCGGGGTATTGGGGATCTCTTTCATCTTGCTGGTCTCCAACGGGGTATTGACCCGGGTGTGGGTGTTTTTCAGGTTGACGGCCAGTACCGAGACAGAGAAAAACAACTGGAAACACCATCCCGGTATTCCCCTTGCCTACGGCATTCTCCTGCTCTCAGTAGCACTTGGCTACGGACATTTCCGACTAAAAACCGTTGACCAATGGATCACTGCCGCACCAAAGCCAAAAATATCCGTGATCCAGGGCAATATTGAGCAGGACAAAAAATGGGATAAGGCCTTTAAGGACTTCACAGTTGAGCAATACCGCCTCCTCTCTCTTACGGCCAAATCTTCCGATCTTATCATCTGGCCGGAGACAGCCCTTCCTTTTTATTACGGCAGGGATGCGGTATACTCCAGCCGTGTGGATGCACTGGTACGGGAGATAAAATCCCATTTTCTTATCGGCAGTCCTGCGGCAGATATCGGAGATGAAATAATCCGGTACTACAATCGGGCATATATGCTCAATCCCATGGCAATGGTGACGTCAACCTATGACAAAACCCATCTGGTACCGTTCGGTGAATATGTCCCACTTCAGGATCTGCTCTGGTTTATAGAAAAACTGACGGCTGAGGCAGGTAATTTTTCAAAGGGAAAAACCCGTGGAGTTCCCCTGGAATTTGACACGCATAAAACCGGAGTGCTCATCTGCTTTGAAATTCTTTTTCCTGGTATTGCCCGAACCTTTGTTGCCAATGGTGCCGACATCCTGACCACCATCACCAACGACGCCTGGTTCGGCAGAACCTCTGCCCCGGCCCAGCACTTTGCCATTGCCGTGCTCAGGGCTGTAGAAAACAGAAGATCTGTTGTCAGGGCTGCCAATACAGGCATATCAGGATTTATCGATCCTACCGGCAGGGTATTGTCCCAAACCTCCCTGTTTGAGACCGCAGCCCTGTCCCAAACCGTGCCGGCCCTGACCCAAACCACATTTTATACCCGGCAGGGCGATCTGATCGGGATGGTGGCCCTGGTTGCAATAGCGTTAAGTTTTATGGTAAAAGGTATAAGGATTAAAAAATATTAGGAGAAACTGACAATGAGTGTAGAATTAAAACAGATTATTTCATCCGTCACTGCCAAAGCCAACCAGCTCAAGGAGTATCTTTGACCTTCCTGTCAAAGAAAGACGTCTTCGCGAACTAGAACTGCTCATTGCCAGAGAAGATTTCTGGAACGATTCCGACAACGCCACCCGCCTTCTAAAAGAACGCACCACCATCGCAGACCTCATCGAGACCTGCGACTCCATATTCAGTGAAATAGAAGATGCGGAAGTGCTTCTTGAACTTGCCAGAGAAGAGTCTGACAAGGAGAGTGAACTCGAAGCCGCCGGTATGCTGGCCAGCCTTGAGAAAAAAGTAAAAAAATTCTCCATTGAAGTCACCCTTGACGGGGAAGATGATGCCAGAGATGCCATTGTTTCCATCAATGCAGGGGCCGGTGGCACAGATTCCCAGGACTGGGCGGAAATACTCTTCAGGATGTATACCCGGTGGATTGCTAAAAAAGGATATAAATGCCAGATCATCGATTACCAGGATGGAGATGAGGCAGGCATGAAAGGGGCCACCCTTCATGTAAGCGGGACCAATTGCTTTGGATTCATGAAAGTAGAGTCCGGGGTCCACCGCCTGGTAAGAATATCCCCGTTTAATGCCAATGGAAAACGCCATACCTCTTTTGCCTCGGTTTTTGTTTATCCCGAGATCAAAGATGAAATAAATATTGAAATTGATGAAGGGGATCTGCGTATAGACGTATACCGGGCCAGCGGTGCCGGCGGCCAGCATGTCAACAAAACCAGCTCTGCCGTCCGCATCACCCATCAGCCCTCAGGGGTGGTGGTCCAATGCCAGCAGGAGCCTTCCCAGCACCGGAATAAAGAGATTGCCATGAAGGTATTAAAATCCCGTCTTTACCAGCTTGAAAAGGAAAAGCAGGATAAAAAGATGCAGAACCTCCACGACGGCAAAGACGACATTGCCTGGGGCAGCCAGATTCGCTCCTATGTCCTCCATCCCTACCGTATGGTCAAGGACCACAGAACCGATCATGAAATCGGTGATGTAGACCGGGTACTCAACGGTGACCTGGATCCCTTTATCGAAGGGGTGTTGCTGTCCGGGTCAAAATAAGCAGGTAAATAATGAATCCTCTATCTGTCATTGAAAAATATTATGACAAGGGGTCTTCCCTTTACGCTCTTTTAGTGGATCACAGCCAAGATGTGGCCGATAAAAGCCTTGAGATTGCCGCAACTCTCCCGCATCTGAACCCGGACCTGGATTTTATTGAAAAGGCTGCCATGCTCCACGACATCGGGATTTTTAAAACCCGGGCACCATCCATCGGATGTAAGGGAGAGTCCCCCTATATCTGCCACGGCTTTCTCGGCCGGGAAATACTGGAAAATGAAGGGCTGGCCGAAGCATACGGGCTTGTGGCGGAACGCCATACCGGCGCCGGCATTACCCTGGAAAACATCATAGAGGCAGACCTTCCCCTGCCCCAGCGGGACATGGTTCCCGTCACCCTGGAAGAAAAGATCATCTGCTGTGCAGACAAGTTCTTTTCAAAAGCTACGAAAAACAGGGATAAGATCATGACCCGGGACCGAATCATCAAAGAGCTGCACAATATCAACCCCGGCCATGCCCTGCGTTTCAGCGCCTGGGCCGAGGAGTTCAAACTGAAATAAAAAAATCGGCAGGTCATATGTCATGACCTGCCGATTCTGATATTACGCGATTCTGAGTCCTGCAGTTAAGCGGCTCTTAAAAGTTAATTTGCCACTTGATTCCGGCATATACCGTATCTGCTTCTGCAGTACCTGTATTTGTATTGTCTTCATCCTTATCTACCCTACCGATTTCAGGCACAATGAAGACACCTGGGGCCAAGGTGACTGTGGACTGCAGATAATAGGCAACCGTATCATCCTCGACAAAACTTGCATCATCCACCTCAGCTGCCACATATCCGTATCCTGCCTCAAAGGAAAAGGTGGGGTTCATCTTGTATCCGGCAGCAATCATAAAACCGTATGCATCATTGTCCTTTAGGGAACTGCCGACAATCGCAGGATCTCCGTTTGGATCGATGTTATAATTATAGGGTTTCACATTCTGTCCCACCCAGAAGTCACCGCCGATATAGAAGGCGCCGGACTGGAGCTGACCGCCCAGTGCCAGGATGTAGGTGGTGACATCATGTTCCTGTGAAGCTGACGTATCTGTGAGATCATAGGTTTGCACACCACCGGCCATGCTGACATAACCACTGTCAAAGCTTAGCTTGTAACTGGCTTCGACTTTGGGCAGCCTCACCTCAGTGGTATCTGCGGCAACGCCCAGATTACTTACATCCGGTTCAATAACTGCAATCTTGAAATTCCCGAAGGTCAACTGAAGCATGGCCTGCCGCAACGCATCCACACCGCCGTAAGGATCCATACCGCTGTCAGAACCGTAGACCTGGTTACTAAAAGAAAGATTCAATGGGGAATCGGTGTGGCCCACCAATAATTTCCCGGCACCGAACGTCCACTCCCCGTATAGATGACGGACATTGGCATTGCCGCCGCTGGCACCGTATTCAAACCTACCGATCAACTCGTCACTAACCTTAACGTTGGCACCGATGCGAGAGTTCCCCTGAAGACTCTGGGAGAAATTTTTAGTGGTTGTTCCGCCGGTTTCCACATCTTCATAAAAGGTCGAAACCCTGGCATTCCCGTAAAAACTCCAGTCTGCAGCAAAACCCGTTGCACTGAAACAGATTGTTATCAGGGCAATTCCACCCATTATTAACCATTTTTTCATCTTTCCTCCTTATATATCTGAATCTTATCTGCGTTTATTTTTGCGAATTCCCCGGATCGTATCCTTTTATTCACGTGCCGGGGAGGCGGGAAATTAAATCTTTACACTTAATAAGCCATACCACAAAAACACCAAAAGGTCAGCACAAAATCTCACCGCGTTCCATTGCCTTTGCCCTATTTCCTTTTTTCTCTGTCCTTGAATAATCATAGCGGTATTGTTATTGTATTTGTAAACGTCACCCAAGGGGGTAACTCATGGCGCTATCCATAGAGAACCTGAGGAAATTCGTCGCTCCGGAGATCATTTTCGGTAATGGTTCACGATTTTTAACCGGAGAGTATTGTAAAAAATTCTATATTCAGAATCCAATGATCGTCACGGATCAGGGGGTGATTGATGCGGGCTGGGCAGATCAGGTGGAACAAAGCCTTTTGGAGCAGGGGATCACCCCTGTGATCTTTTCAAAGGTCACGCCCAACCCCAGGGACCACGAAGTCATGGCCGGGGCGGAGCAATACTTGACAGCAGGCTGTGATGCTATCGTTGCCGTGGGCGGCGGTTCTCCCATGGATTGTGCCAAGGGCATCGGAATTGTGGCCTCAAACAGCGGGAATATCCTGGAATATGAAGGGGTGGACCAGATTGGCGCCCCCCTGCCGCCTATGATATTCATTCCCACAACCGCAGGTACGTCGGCAGATGTCTCCCAGTTCTGCATTATCAATAACACCGAAGAACGGGTAAAAATCGCCATTATCAGTAAAATCGTCATTCCGGATATCGCCCTCATTGATCCGGAAACAACGGTGACCATGGATCCCTATCTCACGGCCTGTACAGGAATGGATGCCATGGCCCATGCCATTGAAGCATTTGTGTCCACCGCCAGCTCCAAGATCACGGATGTCCATGCATTGGAGGCCATGCGCCTGCTCACCGCCTATCTTCCCCAAATTACCACGTCTCCCAACGATATGGAGCTTCGAGAGAACATCATGCTGGCCAGCATGGAGGCGGGCCTGGCCTTTTCCAATGCCGTGCTCGGCGCGGTCCATGCCATGGCCCACAGCCTGGGCGGCCTTCTGGATCTGCCCCATGGGGAATGCAACTCCCTGCTTCTGGAGCATGTGGTGAATTTCAACTATGATACGGTTCCGGAAAGATTCAAACCCATTGCCAAGGCACTTGGACTGGACGACCGGGGCATGACCCAAAGGCAGATTAAAACGGCCCTGTTTGAAAAGATCCGGAACCTGAGGTACCATTTGGGGATTTCCAAAAGCCTCGGCCAGGTCAATGTAAAACCACAGGATATTCCCCATCTCTCTGAAAAGGCATTGAACGATGCCTGCCTTATGACCAACCCCAGATCGGCAAATAAAAGAGACCTCCAGGTAATCTATGAAGACGCCCTCTGATAAAAAGCCGGACCTCTCCCAAGCGGAGAAAAAACCGTCGACTAAAAAACCAATGGATCAATCCATTGCACGTCTCATGGGGTTAGGCGAACGATCGGTCCAAAAGAGCTATTATCCCCAGCTTCAACAGAAAATCAAAGAGCTTGAGAAAAGCGAAAGCCGCTATCGCCTCCTGGCTGAAAACATCTCAGATGTAATCTGGATGCTGAACCTTAATTTTTCCATTGCCTATATCAGCCCGTCCATAGAGCGGATGAGCGGATATTCTGCCAACGAACTCCTGGGAAAATCTTTTTCTGATCTTCTGGAACCGGATCATGCCCGCAGGTTTGAAAAAGAAATTTCCAGAGAACTCAAAAACCAAGTCTGCTACGGAGACGACAATAGCTACAAGACCAAAGAACTGGAGTTGAAGCAGATAAACAGGGACGGCAGTGATACATGGATTGAAATCCGGATATCCTGCTTTGAAGGAGAGGGCCAGAATCACAAACACCTCCTGGGTATTTCCAGGGATATCACGGACCGGAAACGGGCAGAAGCTGAAAAAGAAGAAATACAGGTCCAATTGCTCCAGGCCCAGAAGATGGAATCCATCGGCACCCTGGCCGGAGGCATTGCCCATGATTTCAATAACCTGCTCACGGTGATCAACGGATATGCAGACCTGATCCTGAAAAAACTGGAGAATGATCATCCGTTACAAAACAAGATATACGCCATTGCCCATGCAGGACGAAGGGCAGAGAACCTTACCCGGCAACTGCTGGCATTCAGCCGAAAACAGATATTCTCCCCGCAGGTCATAGGAATCAGCACCGTTGTCAACGCCATGGACCAGATGCTCCGACGGCTCATCGGTGAAGACATACATGTGGAAACAACCATTGATAAGGAAATCAGCCCTATCTCGGCCGACCAGACTCAGATTGAACAGATATTTACCAACCTGGTCGTCAATGCCAGAGATGCCCTGACCGGAATCGACAGATCAGGATTTAAAAAACGAATCACCATTGAAACCGGCCAGACCCGGTTCAATACCCAGACCGCCGAAAAACTTGGGCTACCCGAGCCGGGAGAGTATGTATCTTTTTCCGTCTCAGACAATGGCCGTGGAATGACCGCCGACATACAGAAGCGGATTTTTGAACCCTTTTTTACCACCAAATCCAAATACAAGGGTACGGGTCTCGGCCTGGCAACAATATACGGGATTGTCAAGCAAAACCAGGGAAGTATCCGGGTATACTCTGAACCCGGCCAGGGGGCCTTGTTCAAAATTTACTGGCCGATTGCCGACCGGCAACCTTCTGATTCGGATCCGCCCTCTTCCGAGGTGAGCCAGGATCTGTCCGGAGATGAACATATTTTATTGGTGGAGGATGATATCGAGGTGTTGAACTTTGCCGCCAATGCCCTGATGTCGCTGGGGTATGAGATTCACAAGGCTGAAAACGGTGCCACGGCTCTTGCGTGGTTTCAGTCCCGCAAGCTTTCGAACAAATCCCTACCCCATCTGGTGGTAACGGATCTGATCATGCCTGAACTGGGGGGAAAGGAGTTTATCAGAAAGGCCAGGGCAATGGACCCCAATTTAAGGGTTCTCTATGTATCCGGCCATACGGATAACCATATCGTCCATAACGGAATGCTGGATGCGGGGATAAATTTTCTTCAAAAACCCTATTCACAGCAGCGACTGGCAAAAAAAATACGCGCTGTTCTGGCAAGTGTGTGACACGGATTTATTATTTAGCCTTATCCTGGATCCGTTTTTCAAAATCCAGAAGATCGGCATACTTGACCTCAAGACGCTGTTTTTCTTCCATCATCCTGTCTTTGGTTCTGTCCAGCCGGGTCAGGATTACATTATAAAATCCCTTTTTAATGATTTCCGCAATATGATCATCTTTCAAATTTTCAATCACAGACATATCAATACAGAGACAAACGCCTTTTGTAACGGAAACAACAGAGGCAGTTCTCGGAATTCCCTCCAGAACACTCATCTCACCAAATATTTCGCCCGGCTTTGAAAAATTGATCACCAACTCTCCATTCTGAATTACATTGTAGGAGCCTTTGATCACCCAGAAGGACCAGCAGTCAAAATCCCCCTCATTGATAACCGTCTCTCCGGCATTGTATTGGCAGAGTTTTGCGATCCGGCTTTCATATTCAACTTCCATGCTTAAAATTTTTTTAATCTCATCAATGGAAAGATCGGCAAAAATCATAAATTTCCGGATCACGTTAATGATCGGTTCATTGAGCAGATTTGTTTTTAAATCTTTTGCCATGGGAAACTCCCGGACTCACTGTAAAGGGATTATTTCTTATACCCGATGGTTGTTTTTTGTACCCGCTGGTTATTCTTTATAACCGATATTGTCCAGGAAATGCCGGTGCCGCATCCTGAACAGGGACTTATCTTCATTTACCAGGTAATAGGTTTTGTTGTTGTAATCGTCAAAGCATTGATACAGACCGGTATATCCCGGGATATCTCCCGCATCACAGACCCGCTCTACATCATCGTTGAACCTGCGGCAGACTGTGGGCCAGTCCTCTGTCTCTGCGTTTTCTCCGATTTTAATTTCAAAAGGATCCTGTGTGTACTCCGCCTGGACTGCCTGCATAGATGACCTCCAAATGGATAAATTCACGTACTGATATCATATAAAAAAACTTGGTGTTTTGTCCATACCAAAGCTCATTAAAGCTTTGCATTAACGTATAGCGTTAAAGCTGTGCATTAACGTAAAGCATTAAAGCTGTGCATTAATGTCATCAAAACAATTTATCAATCTCCCGGTCCAGCTCTTTTTTACCCTCTTTTGCCTTAAACTCCTGCCATTCGGCCTCTTCGTCCTGAAAAGAGGAAATCACCTGGTTGCGCACGGATTGTTTAACCGCATCCGTATCCATCACCACCAGCACATAAAGATCTGAACTGGGTGAAATCCATACGTCTTCCTGCCTGGATCCGTTCAGGGTCTCCCGGGTGACCTGTTTGACGACCTGCTTGCCCAGGCGGTCCACCATCTGGGCATCGCCTATCCCAGTCTGTTGGGTAAAATTATTTACCAGGGAATTGACCCGGACAGACAATTGGCTGGCCAGCTCATTCCGGGCATTGGCCAGGGCGGCGTTTTTGGCAAACTGCATCCCGGATTTCCCTATTTTTGCAGATCCCACCGCAGAGAACACATCTCCATCATGACCGGTCAACACCCATTCCGGTGCATTTTCAAACTCCTCTTCCATGGCCTCATTGTCAATGCGTTTATTACCGCAGCCTGCCAGTCCTAAAATAAGCAGGCAAATTCCAATCATTCCGAAAATACGTATTATTTTGTTTTCCACCTGTGATTCTCCTCTTTTAGTTACCACTGTATCCAAGGGCAACAAGCAGGCTCTTGGCCAAAGACCTTGCAACGGACTCCACAGCCCTGAGCCTGGCCTCATTCTGATCCCTGTGACCTTTGCGGACTTTTTCATTAATCTGGGCAAACAGGGTCTGCGCCTGGGTTTCAAACACCTGAACACTGCCCCTGGCCCTGACAAATTCGGCATCGGGATTCCCCAGATCCACCAGTGCAACCTCAACCCGGCCCGTCACGCTGGCATTGGCGCTCCCGGGGTCATTCACCAGGGTGATGCCCTTTTCGGTCAGCCCCTGGGCAATGATCTCTCCGACCCGATATCCCTCTTCCCCCCCAACCATGATATAGACCATAAGTTCCGACTTAAGCCGGGTCTGTTCCGATATCACCGACCCGATTTCAGGCTCGGTAAGATCCGCCACAGGATAATCAATCACCCTGCATCGCCCTTCCAGCACCCGGCGATCCATACTCTTACCAATTATCCGGTTAAGGCCTGCCATCCGCGACAATGGCCCTTGAGTTACGTTCAAGGCCCTTACTTCGGCCCGGATTTCACTGTCTATGGCATCAACCTGGGAGGCCCAGGTCTGCCCGGCGTCACTCCGGTCCAGAACGGCCAGGGCATTGTAAAGTCCTGTCTCCTCATCTTTCCAACTTGTGCCGATTCGGGCCCCCTGAAGGACCATATCCGAATCAATACGAATTCTGGACGCCATCTTTTTTTCAAAGGCCTCAGCCTGGTCCTGGGTCATACTGGAGGTGGACAAACTGGTAAACTGAGACGAAATTCTGGATTCAAATATCCCGGACAACTCTGCCATGGCCTGCTTTCCGGCTTCATTTTCCGTTTTCCCGGTTCCCCTGACCGTTAAATAGCGGTTTTCCGGAAACTCAATCCCAGCCTCCGTGACAGGAGCGGGTGTTTTTCCACATCCTGATGCCAGCAGAACCATAAGAATTATCGCAAACAGGTGCCTGATCAGCTTTTTTGCACCCGTTACGCCCGTTGCGCCCGGCTCTGAACGATATTTTAGAGTTGTCCGGTTCATTGAAAGGCCCTCCCCAAAGAATCATTTACCACAATATAATGTATTTGCCCTGCCTTCACCAGTACCTTTTTCCGTACCTCCCTGTCATGGGTGCGAAGTGCTGCATTCCATACACCCGGCGGTAAAAAAGACCGCGCCATATAAACCTGGCCGGGTAACGACTGCCAGGACCTTAGGTCTGCATGTTCCAACAAAAGGTTGAACAGATTCAGGATATTTTCAACCATACGCTGCATCTCCTTGTCATCGTTTTTCGCCACTTCCCGGATAACCGCCTGTTTGGCAGCAGCCCTGGCAATGGCCTTGGCCGTAATCCTGACCCTCCGGTCTTCAAGGTTTTTCACGGCAATGGCCCCGACATCCGAGACCAGATCAGCGTTTACCCGGATGGTTTCTTCCGATTCGGATTTCAAGATAAGCACCGGCTCGGTCTCCGGTAAATCAGGACGGGCAAATCGTGGAAAAGCGATTGTTAATGGCCCGTGGGGCGTATGAATCGAAATCCTGTCTTCCTGTTTTTCAGGCACCCGGCCTTTGAGATGAATCCAGACCACCTGGCCCAGGGATGTCCAATCTTCCTGCTCGGAAGGAAACGGGTAATCAGGCAGCATCTCTTCAGCATCCGATTCCCGCCCGGCCAGAGCCGCCGTCCGGAATAAATCCGCCTTCAGGCTTTCCGGTGCATTTAACCCGTAGTACTCCCCGTATTCCCCATAGGTTTGAAGGGCTTTTTTATAATCAATAAACGCCCCGTCCGGATCACCATCACCTTCCCTGAGGATACCGCTAAGATACCGGCCAAAGGCATCTTCCTTATAAATATTTTTTTCTTCGTACTTGTCATTGTACAGGGTGAGCAGGGAATCCATACGCCGGCACTCCACCAACGCCTCTTCAGGATCGCCTTCATCCAGATAGGCCAAAGCCGACATGAGATGAATCATGGCCCGCTCAAAATCCTCGCCTGCGTATTCCAGCACATAGTCGTTGGTCAGATAGGAGGCAAACTCCCTGGACAGACTCAGGGTCCACAGGTTCTCCGCCAGATCCTCCGCTGCTCTGAACTTTTCCTGGGCCGCCTCAAATTCCCTGCACCGCATATGCACCATGGCTGAATCCAACAAAAACAACAAGGTGCCATTATCCCCGTATTCCTCGGCACTGGCAGCCATCAGCATGGAGGCAGCCTCACACTCCCCCCTGACCAGATGAGAGCTCAAGGTATCATAGGGCACATGCCCGGCGCACCCGGCTATCAGCAATCCAAAACAGAAAACAGCAACAACCAGAACCCGGGAAGAATGAAGCGGTTTCACCATACCCGAAATCAGAGCCAGAACTTTTTCTTTTCAACCATTTTCTTGATCTTCTTCTCACCCAGCCATACTTTTTTATGGCTCTGGATATGAATCAGCTCCAGGTTGACCTGAAAGTACTTAACTTCCTTGCCCTCGATCCTGTCGGAAATGGTATTGATGCTGCCCTGGAGCATAAAATCAGCCCCGATTTCCTGCCCCTCTTCCTTG
The DNA here is from genome assembly GCA_003354055.1 of Desulfobacteraceae bacterium. The sequence continues at coordinate 13,994 of PIVQ01000020.1, forward strand.
GCAGTCTCTTCAGAGGAATGTCCGGCCTGGTCTTTACGCTCCGCCCGAATCTCCATCCGCTCCTGACTGCTGGCCACAAGATCCACACGGCCAGAGTTGACCAGCGCCCGCTCCAGATCCTTAACAAAGGTTTGGGTATTGATATGCTCATCACTTCTGTTTCGAACCGTTCCCACAATCACGGAAGGTGCCGCGCCCTGATTCGCCACCCTGTGATCACTCAGCCAGGGTCTTTCCAGCACATCCCTGACCATCTCCTCGGATACCAGCCTGGAATCACTGTCATTCCACCGCCCACTCAGATCAATGGTCTTATCCACCTCCACCCGGTCCACCTTGGTAGTGGCACAGCCTGTCATCAGCAATGCCGCAACCGCAACAAAAACAGACATTCCAAAACCCTGCCAAACCTTCTGCAGTCCCTTCATATCATCTTCCTTTTTTATCATTTTTCAGCCCTCTGGCCGTTCTTTGAATGGCCCGTTGTGAAGTCTTGTGAGTATCCCTCTGATAATTAAATTCGACCAGGCCATGAATATTTCCACTGATCATCTTAAATACCCTACAAAAGCCGGGATTTTTTGTCAATGAAACGGCCTGAACACTTGGGTTAAAATATGTAATTTTTTGTGAGAAATTTAACCATCGTACCCTTAACCCGGCAGCCGAAACCGCGGGACCCTCCACTAAAACCCCGCCGCTCGTCCTAAGCGGCAAGGTAGCGGAAATTTCCAGTTCTGTCAGTCCGTGACGCCCCGAAAATTTACGCCGTTCCGGGCCTCCACGGCTCCGACTGCCTGGCCCCCAAGGTTTGCAATCTTAAGAAATTTACCCCGTACAACATAGCCGTTTTGGCATATCTAAAGTTTAAACTTGCATTTTCAAGCCGGTAATGTTCTTACTCAGCGTACGTCGACGTGAAAATCTGCTTTTCAGAATTGAAAAAATGGGGGTAAGCCCTTGAATTATCTCAGGCGGATATCATTCAGAAAGACATGATATGCGACCAAGTATTAATACTCGAAAGATATACATATCCCAACTATCCGGGTCCGGTCAACAACTTGTTAATTTTTGTTAATTTAAAATTGACATATGTTAATTTACATATTACATTAAATGAGTAATTATTAACTTTTTTATTTGATGCTTAATATGAATGCAATAAATTTCTATTCTTTTTATCAAAGATTAATCAACGAAGATATTATTACGTCTCAGAGGGAATTGGCTTCGTTGTTGGGTATCAAGGGTTCTGCGATATCACAGGCAAAGAGACGGAAAGTAATCCCCCGTTCATGGATACCCACAATTTCTGAAAAGATGAATTTGACCCCTGAATGGATTAAAACAGGCAACGGGGAAAAATATTTTGATAAGTTCTGCGATAATAATCATAGCTTTGAGGTAGTCCCTAAAGTGAAGGCGCGCTTATCTGCGGGAGACGGTTCTTTCGATGTAGATCAAAAAATTTCCGAATACTATTCATTTCAAAAAATTTGGTTAAGGAAAAAAGGTAATCCTAAAGACATGGTTTTAATGGATATTGCTGGCAATAGTATGGAACCTGAGTTGAAAGATGGAGATACCGTTCTTATTGATGGATCTAAAAATGAAATATTAGCAGGAGCAATCTATGCAGTCGGCGTTGAGGATACTGTTTTGATAAAAAGGGTTGAAAAACTTCCGAACAAGCTTGTTTTGATAAGTGACAATGAAAAGTATTCCCCAACCTACATAACAGGTGATGATATCAATCGTGTAAGGGTTTTAGGAAAGATCATATGGATTTGCCGAGAGATGAAATAAAATATTTGTTCAGTTGGGTATCTATATCTCATGCATAATGTCATTGATATAAAACAATTTTTAACTTGCCTTAACTATTCTGATTCACCTTTCTTTTTTGAAGGATCTCGACTTGACGAGGTCAATGCATATTCTAATGCCTTCCGTATAGCCAAAGAAAAATGTGGGCTTAAAGGAGTTTACGCTTTAGATGGTAATCAAGAAGGACAATCTATTGTCCCTCTTGTCTACGTTTGTGAAGCTGAATCAGAAAAACAGGCGATCGAAAGGCATCGATTGGTATGGAATCAAAATTGCGTCCCCTTTCTTCTGGTTGTAACTCCAAAATCAATTCGGTTATATCCTGGTTTCAAGTTTGATACATCAAAACAATTAGATGGTAAGGATCAAAGCCTTCTCAAAATAGCAAAAACGACAAACGAAATTCTTGAAAAATTATCGGATTTTAGGGCTGACTCCATTAATAAAGGTATCATTTGGGAAAAATGGCAACATCAAGTAACCCCTGATACCAAAGTCGATCAAAATCTACTTAAGAATCTGGAAGAACTTGGTAGTTGGCTAAGAGAGAACGAATTACACGAGAAAACATCCCATGCTTTAATTGGTAAATATGTCTACCTTCGCTATCTCAGGGATAGAGACATTCTTTCTGACCGTAAATTAGACCAATGGAACATTGATTTGAGTTTAGTGTTTGGTAGAAATGCTACAGTTTCCGGTTTTGAAACACTTGTTAAGAAAATTGATCAGTGGCTTAACGGAAGTATCTTTCCCGTCCCAACCAAAGGGGATCTCTCCCCTCGGAATGAACATATCAAAAAAGTGGCGTCTGTATTTCTTGGAGATGATCCTATTTCCGGCCAAATGCATCTAGATTTTAAAGCCTACAATTTTGAACATATTCCGATTGAAACTTTGTCTGTGGTATATCAGCAGTTTCTCCATGCGGAAAAAAGAGGACCAAGCCAAGGTGCGTATTATACGCCTGTCCACCTTGTAAATTTCATGCTAGATGAACTTGATTCCAAAAAAGTACTAAAAAAAGGTATGAAGGTGTTCGATCCCGCATGTGGGTCAGGCGCTTTCATTGTTCAATGTTTTAGAAGACTAATAGAAAGAGAGTTGTCAACAGCAAGTAGTTCAAAACTCAAACCATCAGAATTAAAAAGTCTGCTGGTGGAGCACATTTTTGGCATTGATATTGATGAGGATGCTTGTGGCGTAACAGAGCTAAGCCTTGTGCTTACCCTATTGGATTATATTGACCCCCCCGATTTAGAAGATACAAGATACCAACATTTTAAGTTGCCAGCATTAAGAGATAAAAATATTTTCTTTTGTAAAAACGGATTCTTTGATGGTAATTCGATTCAGGAAAAAGAACTATCCAGATTGAAGTTCGACTGGATTGTAGGGAATCCGCCTTGGAAATTGCTAAAAGAGAAACCAGAAGAATTAGCAGATCAATTCGCCGTAGCTTGGATCAAAAAAAATAAAAAAGAGTATCCTGTCAATAAAAATCAGATTGCAGAAGCCTTTGTGTGGAAGTCATCCTTGTGCCTTTCTGAAGACGGTGTTACAGGGCTCTTGCTACCAGGGAAAACCCTGTTTAAAATTCAGGAAAATGCTATTGAATTCAGGGCACATTTTTTTGCTAAAATGGATGCCTGGTGTATTGTAAACTTTGCAAACCTCAGACGTATTTTGTTCAAGGGAGCAACCAATCCCGCGACGGCATTTTTCTACAAGGCTGCGAAAAAAAATTCAGAAAAACCAAGAAGTATTCTTACTTATGCTCCCTTTGCAATGAACCAGATATCTCAATATGATCTTTCAAAACGTAGTAAGAAAAAATTATGGACTGTTCTTGTCAATACTGATGAGATGCGCGAGATTCCTTATAGGGAAGTTTTATCCGGATCATCTTTTCCATGGAAGATGGCAATGTGGGGAACGAGACGGGATCAATATCTTCTTGTCTCATTACAAAAAGCCTTTGTTAGCATGTCAGCATTTGCAAAGGCCCATGGTTTAGATATCGCAGAAGGGCCACAATTGAGAGATGCAACACAAAAGGAAACAACAGAACCTATCTCAGAGGTGGCTGGCAAAGAACAACTTATTATGAAAGAGTTAGACGGTTGCGGAAAAATATTTTCTTTTCCTAAAAAAGCACTAAAAGCAATTCCAAAACCAATGGCCCATGTGCGTAAAGGTCGCGGTAAAATACCGTTGAAAATATGTCGCCCCCCCCATATTGTCGTTGATGCAAATAGACGCTTCTCTGTTTTTTCAGACCAGTTTATTGCTGTCCCACCCCGCCAGATAGGAATAGCAGCAGATGCAACAAAGACAAATCTTTTAAAAGCATTGGCATTGTATTTAAGCTCGGATTTTGTTCAATATCAGCAATATCTATCTTCACCATCCTGGGGCATTGGAATGGAACGATTGACTAAGAAAGATCTTGAATCTCTTCCGGTTCCACTTGATAAGCTATCTGATGACGAAGTTGGGGAATGGGCAAAGCTTTACAATGAAATAGTTCAACAATCTGCAAAACACATCGCGGAAGAACAATTTTTCAAAAAAATTGACAAACGGTCAGAGTTAAAGCCGCTAATGGATAAAATTAATAAAACAGTTAATGCTTTATTAGGCCTTACAACAGATGAAAAATGCCTTGTTCATGATTTTGTTACAACAAGAATGAAATTTAATGATGGTGCTATCCCTACGATTGTAAATGATCTTGCCTCTAAAGATGAAATAATGGCGTATTCCAGAACTCTGAAAAAAGTCTTAGATGATTTTCTTGATGCTGATATTAGCAATCAGCACCAGATTACCGCCAATTATTCAAAATCCATGGTTCTTCTGACCATTGAACACTCTGAAGACAAACTTGCTGAGTCTGTGATTGTTACAAAGATAACTGATGCGGAGTTAAAAGAAGAATTAAAAAATCTTGAAACAAATTTGAAATTTGAGCAGGGGCAGTGGATCTATTTTCAAAAAAATCTGAGATTATTTCATGGCAGGACCACATATTTTGTTAAATCACGGCAAAGACTTGGCTGGCTCCAAAGCCAGGCTTTTACAGATGCGGATGAATTCATTGCTGAAAAATTGATAACGACCGGAAATGATTAGATGCAATCAGACAAGCAACTCAAAGCGAACGACGGCAAAGAGTACCAAAAAGCATTTCGAAGAAAAATTTTCAAATTGTTGAATATGGGTTACAATCGCCTTGATGCTGCCTCTTTAAAGGACTCTGAGGAAGAGGATATAACCGGGGAGATCGTAAGAGAAATTAATGAAATACTTGAAGATAGAGAATCTCCGCCTTGGGTGGGGTCTTTTGCCGTCCATGAAGAACTACGAATCAATGAACCAGATCGGAAAGGTAAACGACGAAAGAGAGTTGATATTGAATTTGAATGGGTCTGTCATGGACCTCGCCAACATTATCCCTTTGAAGCCAAGCGTCTTCGAGTGAACTCTCATCCCATAGGTGAATATGTAGGCCCAGCAGGGCTTGGAGAATTCCTTTCAGGAAATTATGCTCATGACAGAATAGAAGCCGGGATGATAGGCTATATTCAATCGGATACTCCTGAATCCTGGTCCGCAAAAATTCAAAAAAAATTTAAAAAAGAACCTGAAATAATTCAAGCTTGCTCGGATGGGGAATGGACAAATATTACAATTATTGAGGAAATTAGGCATTGCTTTCGCTCAAAACATCATCGAACTACGTTGGATAGACCTATTACCCTTTATCACATATTTCTTATTTTTTGCTAATAGTTTGTTGATCATTACTCAATTCAAACAAGAAACATGATGCGGACAAGCCACAGATGTTCGAAGTTAAAAATCAAATTATATCTCCGGTTCGGCGATCAGCTATGGCCAACAAAATATATAAGGTTGAATTCGGCACTTAGGGTTGGGCAGGCCGGCCCGGTGGCAACCACCAGTAACCTGTATTACCGGCATACGTTTGCCCTGGAAAAGTAGTCGGACTATTTTGATATGATGTTTTATGACCTTCCTGATGACACGATTTCAATTGCCCATACAGATTTTTCACAGATAGCGTATATTTTCTGGAAGAATAAATATGTCGGCTATGCGATATTTATTAATGATAAAAAACAAAGACACCAGATCAAGGCACGGCTCACCATACTCAACCCGGAACAGATTGCAGATATTCATGAAATGGCCATGACCATACCCGGCAGCCGGCACAAAACCATCATCATGGCCGGGACAATTTTAAATAGTGCCTGTATACTCCACAAGATCCATTAATTTGTTCTGGTACTCATCTTCTAACTGCTGTTCAAGAGCCTTAATAATAGGCAGTATCTCCTTTTGCACCTGCTGCTGAATTTGCGGCAGAAGCTGAAAAGAAAGGCGCAGGGCCTTTTCTCCAACCGGGTCGGAATAAAATTTATACAGAACCTCAAGCTCCTCTTTGGAAAAATGCTCGCTGAAAACCTGGGTATTGTACTTGCTGACCATGGCAACCAGATCCAAACGCTCATTCACCAACGACTTTGTCCGCTTGACCATTTCCCCTGTATACTGGCTAAAACGTTCCCTTATCTTTTCCCGCTGTGCATCTGTCTGTGCCTGGCCAAGGAGGTAGGAGATATTGTTGTCATCCGCCTCGGAAAAACGTTTGGCCAATGCCATCACAATACGATCCTGCTCAGGGGCTATCGCCGCAGGATCGACCATCTTCTGCACCAAGGCCTCCACCAGATCCGTTTTTGCGGATACATACTGCTGCCAGAACACACCAAGGCCGACAAAGACCAGCACTCCTAAAACCACACTAATTTTCTTCATCACATTCCTCCTGAATTGTTAATCGTCAAACAGCGGTATCTCTGAAACCACCAGGGGTAATTATCACGCACGATCATCCATGGCCTACTCGGGCGGCATGACCGCAAACGCAATACTGGAAAAAGCAGGCTAAACAGCAAAGCTAATACGGTGATTTTCCATGATAAATAAATACTTTTTCGCCTTGTTGTCAAGAAACAAGTAGAATAATTCCTTCCCGCGGATGCAACAAAACTACGCCTCTAAAGAGTATATTCGTAAGGATCGCTGTAATGGTATGATGTCCACAGTATACAAATCCATTTCCTTTTGCTTTAACAGGTCTTTTAATATAGGGTAATTCTTTTTAACATCCTTTTCTGACGATATCTATAATTTATGATATGGCCTGAAGGAGTCCAAATGCCAACATCATTCTAAGGAGGATTTATGAGGAGATGTTCCTCTGAACCCGGGGTGATTCTGAAAAAACTGTCATTTGCCGTATTTATCTTCTTGTTCCTGGTGTCATTATCCTTTTGGAACTCAGCCGTTGCAGATGAGAGTGCTGCCCGGGATCAAGCCGAGGCCACCCTGAAAAATCTTAAAGCAGATATCAAGCTGGAGCGCTATCTTAAAAAATATGGGCCTGCGTTAGGTATAGACGCCATCAGTCTGGATGTAACCATAAATGGATTTTCCAGAAATTTTGAATTTTCCGGTTCCAACCTGCTGGATATGAAAAGGGTCCTTGTCATGATAGGGGAAGGTAATTTTACCGGGGCAAGGGATCAGACCATTGACTCCATGCTTGGGTATTTTGTTCCGGTCTATGGCCAGTATATGGGGGTTCAAAGTGCCTTTAAAACCACCGTTGAGTCCCTTGTTGAAAACTGGTCTCAGGATCTTTACACCACAGAGGCCTATAGCCTTGCAAGGGATATTTTGAATGACCGGGCAATAGGGTATACACTCTATTATCCCAGTGTCCTTCTTGAGGAAGGGGATTTTAAGTCCTTCATGGCGGCACAGGAAGATTATTTTTTCTCAACATGGCTTGAAGGAAGGCCCGGTAGAATTGTGCCGGAAGATGAACTTGCCAAGTATGCAGCTCTTATCCGGGAAAATACCGGGAAGGCCGGCCTTAGTCTCAGGCAGGTGTTTGATCATTTCATAGAGAAAATAGCCAAGGATCAAAAGGATCATTTTCTGACAAGCTTCAGGCTAACGTCTAAGCGGCTTGCCAAAAAACAGGCAGAGCAAGCCCGGAATGCGATGATACTCGCTGAAAAAAAAGCCTTTGAAAAATTGATGAAAACCATTGCCGGCCCTGAGGCATTAAGGTTTGATGCCGAGTTGTGCGATCCGTCAAAAGGAGTGCAAAGTTCCATATGTCTGAACTTTGCTTTCAAAGGGATCCCGGATGTTTCCTATTCAGTCAGTATTGACCTTGTCAAATTGGAAGACAACATCGAAAGCAGTCCCCTTCAAAGCAGGAACCTAACCTACGATGGGATGAAAACCATCCAGGACAGTCATGTATTTGCCCCTGTAGATTCTCCCGGTGATTACCAGGCCAGGATCTATGTCTATTCGCCCTTTGGCCATAAGGATTATCGGACAATATACCTCGCAGTGCCGGACAAGTCTGAGGCACTTGTTGAAGACGATAAATCCGAAGCTGCAATGGATGCTTATTACGACACTCTGCTGCAAGAGATCGAGGAAGAGATGAAAAGTACTGTCCTGCCGCAGATCAATCTATCCATGCGTAATCAAGAAGGGAATCAAATTTCCTCCCCGGTATCCTTGAATACGAATTGGTTGGATCTGACGGCTGATTTCAGGCAAAAGGAAGTGGTTGAGGAACCTGTATTTTTCGAGATTTCAGTCAGCAAACCTGATGGTTCTGTGTATATCTCAGACACCAGGACTTTTTCCCAAGGTACCTATTCGGGTAAATACCTCCTTTATAATAATTTTTATCAAGGCAGGATGCCCGGCGGAATGTACAAGATACGAATCACCATGTCCTATGAAAATGCACCCTCACAAAAAAAGGAGACAAATCTTTCGTTTGTTCTGCATCCCGGAGAATTGAGGGATGGTGAGACGGTATTTGAGGCGATCCAGCGCGGGGATGCAAAAAAAGCTGAAAAATTGCTCCGGGCAGGTGCTGATCCCGGATCAAAAAAAGGTGGGTATAGTGTTCATATGGCTGTGCAGAAGGGGCAACTTAATGTTGTATCAGCACTCATGCAAGCCGGCGCAGACCCGGATTTGAAAGATAAAAACAGTATCACGCCGCTTATGGCTGCAAGTCAAGCCGGCCTCAGTGAGATTGCACAGGTTTTGATTCAAAATGGTGCCGATATCAACGGCCAGGGATATAAAGATCTGACGCCGCTCCATTTCGCACTATTGAACAATCAGCCTGAAATGGCGCACTTCCTGATCGGCAAAGGTGCAAATGTCCATATCAGAAATCAGAAGGGAGAGACCCCCGGGTATTATGCATACTGGCTTATGAAAGACCCAGAACTTGCAGTCAAGGCCGGTTATTCCCAGGCAAAAGCGTTGGAGGATGCCAAGAGAAGAAAAGATGACTCTGCCGAGTTCCTGAAAGCCATGGCCCAGGGGATGCAGATGGCTGTTGTTGAATACAATAAGGCCGCTACCCTGCCTGCCCGGCAATCCCAAAATCTGAAATCAACCCAACGGAACAACCAGAGCAGTACGAACATGATCCCGAAGACAACCATTGCCAAATCTTTTCCCAATAAAGATCCATTGGCAAAGATGTACTATATCGAAATTTTCTGTCCCCATCCGAGTTATGTTGCAAGGGGCCCCGGGGTCAGCTTAGGATCATTCAAAGCCGCTGACAGGCGCACAAACAAATACGCTCTGGCACTGCCTTTTAGTGGAGAACTTCACAAAGATTCTACAAGCTCAACTGGCGGAGGCAAGATGCTTTCCATTCAGGACACATCGGCAAACAGAAAAAAAATCACGGGGATATTCCGTAAAAGAGATGACTACAAACAGAAAAATGCTGTTTTTTTGAGTAAAAGACCCCAGATCAAACCGTTCAGCTTTGATTTTTTTATTAAGGTAACAAAAGCGGACAAATCTCTTTATTAACCATTGTCGGGAAAGAATGAGGACTTGGTATAAAATATAGCCTGAAAAATTGTCGTGGGGTCGATTTTACCGTTACAACTGATTTTATTATACATTGGCTTGACCGGATTAAACAAAATTGATTATCGTAAGACTTTAAAAAATCATCCGTTTGTTAGCCTATCAGAGGATAAGGGATCATGATAAAAATTATTTCATTTCTGTTGTTAGCTTGTCTGTCAGCTTGCCCTGTATTTATCTCACCTGTTTTTGCAGGGACACCAGCCGCCGGGGCTCCAACCACGGAAACCCAATACCTGGATCAGGCCCTGGCCCAAAAAAAAGCAAAGGATTATGCCGGCGCCGTTGAGAACTTTACCAAGGCCATTGAACTGAACCCTGATAATCCGGAATCCCATTTCCAGCGGGGAAGTATTAAATATTGGCTAAAAGACTACAGGGGGGCCATTGAGGATATCACCCGGGCCATTGAATTAAAGCCGGATTATGCCCATGCCTACAACAACCGGGCCCTGACAAGAATCAAACTCAACGAATACCCCGATGCCATCCGGGATTATACCAAAATCCTTGAGCTGATGCCGGACCATGCCAAGACCTATATGAACCGGGGGATACTTAAAAGAAAACTCAAAAACTACACAGGCGCCATTGAAGATTCCACAAAGGCCATTGAACTGGACCCGGGTCTTGCCAAAGCCTATTTAAGCCGGGGCCAGGCAAGGGAAGCCCTGAAAGACCATTCGGGGGTGATTGAGGATTATAGCAAGTATCTTGAATTCAACCCGGACAGCGTAAGCGTTGTCCAGGCCATTGGCCTGGCAAAATTCAGCTTAAAGGATTATCCCGGCGCCATAGAGGCATACACAAGGGCCATTGAGCTGAATCCCAATAGTGAAAACAGCCATACCTATAGAGGGCTTGCCAGGTATAAACAGAGAGATTACACTGGGGCCGTTGATGACTTTACCCAATTAATCAAACTGAATCCCGACAACCTGACCGGGTATGCCAACCGCGCCGAAGCAAAGGAAAAACTAAAGGACTATGGGGGTGCGATCCCGGATTTTACCAGATTGATTGAGGCATACCCGGATAATGTCAAAGTCTGGCGAAGAAGGGGATTGGCAAGACTGAAGAGCAGGGATTATACGGGTTCGGTTCAGGACTATACCAGGGCCATTGAACTGGACCTCAAAAATGACGAGGCCTATTTATACCGGGGAATGGCAAAGGCCAATTTAAAAGATAATTCAGGGGCCATTGAAGACTATACCAAAGCCATTGAACTGAATCCAAAAAAATCCATAGGTTTTTACAATAGAGGGTTGGCAAAGAGCAGCTTAAAACGATACGCCGAGGCCATAGAGGATTATACCCAGGCCATCATACTTAATCCTAAAGCAAACAATGCCTATCATGGCCGGGGCCTTGCAAAAGCCAAACTTAAAGACTACACCGGAGCTGTTCAGGACTATACCCGGGCCATTGAGATCAATCCCAACAATGCCCAGGTCTATTTTAACCGAAGCGATGCCAGATATGCCTTAAAGGATAACACCGGTACAATAGATGATTTATATACGGGTTATTTTAAACGGGCAGCCAATAAGTACAAACGCAAGGATTATGCAGGGGCCATTGCAGACTATACCAAAATGACCGAAATCAGTACCAAGAATTTTGAGGTTTATCTGAACCGGGGTATGGCAAAGGACGGCATGAAGGATTATAAAGGGGCCATACCGGACTATGACAAGGCCATCCAGTTGGAGCCGGACAGCGGCCAGACTTACCGGCTCCGGGGTAGCTCAAAGGACAGTCTCAAGGATTTTACAGGGGCTGTACAGGACTACACCAAAGCCATTGAACTGGATCCAAAAGATGCCAAGGCCTTTTTACACCGGGCAAGGGTCAGGTCGTTGACCCAAAACCTTACAGGGGCTGTACAGGACTACACCAGGTCCATTGAACTGGATCCCGAAAATCCCAATGCATACCTGCAAAGGGCCATGTCCAATAACGCATTGAAGAAACATGACAAAGTACTTAAAGACCTGGCTAAATGTCTGGAATTGAACCCTGATGAACCAATGGCCTATTATATACAGGGGTTAACCCGGTTCCTGCTCAAAGAGATCCCGCAGGCTATTCAGGACATGGAAAAGGCAAAAGAATTGTACACGGCCGGCAATGATCAGAAGATGATCGACTCATGCAATAATTACTTAAAAAAAATGACTGCCAAAGAAAAATAAATCTCTGATGAAATGACGGTGGGTATAGGACCACACTATTGATCAGACAGATTAATACTTTTACTTTCCTTTGATTATTTCTTCCAGATACTGGCATTTTGCCTTTATGCAAAATGCCATACATTTCCGCAAAAAATATTGCATTTCCTGCCATGTCCCCATGGCCTTCTCATTGTTTCTATCAAGAATATGCAGAAATATTTCTATTTAAAATCAGAGAGTTAAGATCTTTCCAACTTCCTCCGGCACAGCCCTTGCTAATTTGTCATTGAATTACAGCACAAATTAAAAATGATGTGTAATCCAAAGACCGAGGAGGAAAACCATATGTCCCAGATCAAGGCACGGCTCACCATACTCAACCCGGAACAGATTGCTGATATTCATGAAATGGCCGTGGCCATCCTCGAACAGACCGGTATCCGGGTGGATGACAAGGCTGCCAGAGCTGTATTTGAAAAAGCCCTGGGACAGCCCTGCAAAGACAATCGGGTGATGATCCCCCGGGAGATGCTTGACTGGGCAATTAAAAGTTCTCCTTCAAGTATTGAAGTTTCCCGGCGGGACGGAATACCCGCTTTTAACCTGGACAGCCGGAACATTGATCAGTCTGTGTTCGGCATCGGCGTCACAAATCTGTATTACCAGGATCCTCTTTCTGATAAGGTCACGGCCTTTACCCGGCAGCATATGGCGGAAGCCACCCGGCTGGGAGAGGGGCTGGCTGAGTTCGATACCATAGCCACCCCCGGTGTAATCCAGGATTGTGATGCCAAGGATGCCGAAGTCAAAGGTTTTCTTACGATGTTGGCCAATACCCAAAAGCCTATTACCCTGCTGATATCTGAACCGGAAAGCTTTGAAACCTGCCTGAATCTCTGTGACCGGCTGGCCGGGGAAACTGCGACCCGAACCTCGCTTATCCCCTATTTCAACCCTATTACCCCCCTGATTCTCAACGAAGAAACCACCCGAAAGATGGAAATGACCATTGACCGGGGTATGCCCTTTATATTTTCCAACTACGGCATGTCCGGTGCCACCTGTCCCATCACACCCGGCGGCACTCTGGCCCTGCTTACGGCAGAACTGTTGAGCGGCCTGGTGTACAGCCAGCTGCTCAAAGAGGGCGCACCCATTATCCTGGGCAGCCTGCCTGCCGCCTTTGATATGAAAAGCATGCGCAGTTATTACACGCCTCAGAGTATGCTCATCAACCTGAGCTGTGCGGAGATGATGGCCCATTACGGAATCCCACATTGCGGTACCTCAGGAGGATGGATGGGTCGGGGACCTGATCTCATGGCATCGTCCATGCTCTGGCAGAACCATCTGACCAGTATATTAGGTTATCCCGGACTTGTGCCCTTTGTGGGAAATAACTTTGACTCCCTGGCATTTTCCCCGTCCACCGTGGTCTATGCAGCGGAGATCATCCGCATGGCCCGAGATTTTACCCTTGGATTTTCTCTGGATCCCGAGGAAGTGGGCCTGGATGAAATCATCAAACTGGGTCCGGGAGGCAGCTACCTGACCGCCGGGCTGACCATGAAAAAATTTCGAGCCCCCCTGACCAAGAGTGAAATCTGGCCCTTCATGGCCCTGGAACAATGGCAGGAGAGCGGGGCACCCAGATCGGGCAAAGACTTGCGGGAGTATACCCGGGATTTGATTGACGGACTGCCGGTCCCGGACTACCACGACGACATGCTATCTGCAGGAGCAGCCTATTTGAAATCAGCATAGCAACGCCTAAGCATCGGCAGTGCCGGACGCGGAAAGCTAACCGGCACCGCTGAAAACCATATAACCTAACGAGGGGGAGAGGATGAAGCATTTTGTAACATCAATTTTGTGCAGTGTACTGGCAATCTGCCTGTTTGCAACCGCATCGCCGGCCAAATCAAGGGAGGAGCTAAAAATTGCCCGGTGGGACGATATCAACACCTTTGATCCGGGATGGATGACTTCAGGTGACCGGGAACTGACCATTATGAAGTGCCTGTACAACGGTCTGGTCAAATACAAAGAGGGTAGCTGGGACATCGTGCCTGATCTGGCAGAATCCTGGGAAGAGGCTGAAGATGGGAAATCCGTAACCTTCCACCTTCGCCGTGGCGTGCAATTCCATAAGGGATACGGCGAAATGACGGCTGAGGATGTCAAATTTTCCTTTGAGCGGATCATCCATCCGGACAGCAGTTCCTCTGAAAAAGGGAACTGGGGCCAGCTGGATCATGTTGAAGTCCTGGATACCTATACGGTAAAACTTGTCTTCAAAGACCGGATGGTACAGTTATTCACCTCCACCCTGCCGTCCAACTCCGGCATGATTGTATCCAAGAAAGCCGCCACTAAAATGGGCCGGGAAAAATTTGGCTTCAACCCCGTGGGAACAGGCCCCTACCAACTGGCCGAATGGGAACCCAAAAAACATGTAAAACTTGCAGCCTTTGACGGTTATTGGGGCGACAAACCCGCCATCGCCAAGGTAACTTTTATTCCTATTGTTGAAGATTCCACCTGTGAAATGGCATTGAAAACCAAAGAAATTGATATCGGACGGGTCGCCCTGATCAATGCCGGTATCTACAAAAAAAGCCATGACCTGAACTTAGTCGTCAAACCGTCTCTGAAGCACTGGTGGATCGGATTTACCGTAAACAAACCGCCCTTTGACAATGCCAACCTCCGCGAGGCCTGCCGGTACGCCATTGATGTGGACAAAATCCTAAAAGCAGCCTTCTTCGACATTGCCCCCCGGGCCAACACCATCCTCCCGCCGGGTCTTCTGGGCCACTGGGAAGATGCCCCGGCCTACAAAGTTGATCTGAAAAAAGCCAAAGAACTCTTAAAGGCCGGCGGTAAACCGGACGGTTTCAAGGTCAACCTCTATATCTGGCCCGACGAACAGGTTAAAGTAACCGCCGAAGTCATCAAGGCAGACCTTGCCCGCATCGGTGTGGATGTCGACATCCAGATCAAGGAAACCGGCGCCTTTAACAAGGCCACCACAACCGGCGAACCCCATATGTACCTCTCCTATTACAACACCACCATTGATCCCTCCTACGCCTTTTCCTGGTTCTTTTCCGGTGAAGAGTGGAATCTGTCCAAGTGGAGCAATCCCACCTATGACAAGCTCTGTACCCAGGGTATGACGGAAGCGGATCCGGTCCAGCGTGCAGCCCTGTACGTAGATGCCCAGAAAGAAATGGACAAGGATGCCTGGGCCATCTGGCTCACCCACGGTGTCCGCGTAACTGCGGCCCAGAATTATGTGGATTTAGGTTCTCTCTATCCGGACGGACGGCTTGCCCCCTGGATGATGTCCTTTAAGTAGCAAGCGATCAACGAGCAATTGAATCACAGGATACCTGTTATCCCGTGACAAGCGCAACTGCAGTGCCGGGGCATAAAAGCTCCGGCACTGCAACGCCACCCCCATAGACAAAGGAGGCGCGCCATTTTAAAGTATATCATCAAACGAACCCTGTGGACCATTCCCACACTGATCGGGGTATTGATCGTCCTGTTCAGCCTCACCTATTTTCTTCCCGGCGATCCGGCCTCGGTCATGCTGGGCCCCCGTGCCACACCCCAGCTTGTAGCGGAACTCAACGAACGGCTCCAGCTTGACAAACCAGCGGTTGTCCGCCTGGGTTATTACATCTTTGGCGTGGCCAAGGGGGATCTGGGCAGTTCTGTCTGGTCCGGCCATACCGTACTCTCCCTTATCGGCAAAAATATTTCCCATACCGTTCTCCTGGCCTTTACCAGCCTGGGCTTTGCCGCCCTGGTTGGAATCCTTCTGGGCACCTATGCCGCCATCCACCGCAGGAAACG
>PIVQ01000395.1 GCA_003354055.1 Desulfobacteraceae bacterium
GTGAAGATCATAAAAACAATATTAAAACGGATGGAGACCCCATCCCCATATTAGCAGACCAAAGGAGATCGTAAATGAAACATTTTTTCTGGGCAGCAGGCCTTTTCTTTTCCCTGATTTTTTCAACCCAGACATGGGCCGAGGACTACCTGAACGGTATTGAAGGAATCAAGGCAGGCTCACTGCCGGGCCCTGGATTTTACACCCGGTTATACACCGTGATGTACAGTGCGGATGAATTCAAAGATGACAACGGTGATGATCTGGAAGTTTCCGGCCAGGGAAAGGTGGACTTTGACACGGATATCCTGGGGATTGCCCCGAGGTTTCTCTGGGTAACGGATAAACAATTTCTGGGAGGCAACTTCGGCATGAATGTCGTCATTCCCTTTCTGGCCCTGGACTACGACATTAACAGACCGGGTATGATGCCGGATGAAAGCGCCAACGACTCCCTTAGGCTGGGAGATATTGCCTTTGACCCTGTCATGCTCGGCTGGAACCGGGACCGGTACGATGTGGCAGCAGGACTTGGTTTTTTTGCTCCCACGGGGGATTTTGACAAAAACCGCTCCCTGTCCATCGGAAATGATCACTGGACCACCATGCTGAGCCTTGGCGGAACCTATTATCTGGACCAAAAGAAGACTTGGTCTGTCTCAGCCCTTGGCAGGTACGAAATCCACTTTGAAGACCAGAGCCGTGATATCACCCGGGGGGATGATTTTCATGTGGAGTTCGGTATCGGAAAAACCCTGATGCGGGTTCTTGATGTCGGCCTGGCAGGATATGCCCAATGGCAGGTCACCGACGACAAGGGCAGTGACCTGACCGCCATGAACACCACCGATGACAACCGGGTATTTGCTCTGGGACCTGAATTGAGCGGATTTATTCCGCCCTGGAAGCTTCAGATCTCAGGCCGGGTACTCAAGGAATTCGGTGCCGAGAACCGGCCGGAGGGTACCAAGGCCGTTGTTGTGCTCACCAAGTTTTTTTAAGGAGAAATCATGGAAAAAGAAAAAAACAGACTCAGCCGCCGCAGTTTTTTAAAGGCCTCTGCCGTCAGTACCATTGGTGCTGCAGGGACGGTTGCGGGTACAGTGGCTTCCCTGCCTTCAACGGCTGTGGCCGGGGAGGCGGATTCAAAAAGCAAAGAGATTAAGGTGACCATTCACAATGAATTTCCCCAGGAGGTAAGCAAGGCATATAAACCCCTGCCCTCCTACAGCACGGTCCACGGCCACGGTTTTTTCGGAAGAGCCCTGAAAGCCATGGGGGTGAAGGTGGATGAAGAAGCCATGACTTATGGGGACCATTACATTGCACACAGTAATTATAAATTTGAAAAGGGAAAAAAGGGGTATGACCAGCTGGCCAAAGCGATTGCAGGGGGAGGCTGGGGTATCAGCAGTACGGGTGCAGGACCGTCGCCGGGTGCTGTAGGGGACTTCGGCCTTTTAAGCTGGGATAACAATAAGGACAAATATCCCATGTCACTTATGGACAATAATTTTGTCCAAAAGGAAAAACACAAATTTGAGAGCAAACAGCAGGCCGCAGATGCCATAAAGCGTGCGGCAAGACTTTATGGTGCTGACCTTGTGGGCATCACCCATCGTGACGAACGCTGGGATTATGCCAAACAGTTCAACCCCATCCCGCCTGTGGCAAGAAAGCTGTTTCCCATGGGCCCGAAACAATTTATGGAGCTTCAGAAACTTGGGGGGGAAACAATGAAGCAGGCCATGGGATCCCATACCCCGGACAAATGGCTGCACGGCTGGGAAAAGGCGGGCTTTATCCCCAAGACCGTCATTGTCACAGCCTTTGAAATGGATTACGAGGCCATGAGTTCCGCCCCCAGCATGGTTTCCGAGGCAGCGGCCGCAGAGGGGTATTCCAGGATGGCAAAGACCTCCCACCAGCTGGCGGTTATGATTCGGCAGCTGGGATATAACGCCATTCCCTGCGGGAACGACACCGGCATGAGCATTCCCTATGCCATTGCTGCAGGCTTAGGCGAAGGCTCCCGCATGGGACAGTTGGTCACCTACAAATACGGCCCCAGGGTGAGACTTGCCAAGGTCTACACTGATTTGGATTTTGTAGAGTACGACAAACCCAAGTCCTTTGGTGTCTTCAACTTCTGTAAAAGCTGTCTGCGATGTGCCGATGCCTGTCCCAGCAAGGCCATTCCCTTTGACAGGGAGCCCTCCTTTTCCCCCACCCATGAGAACAAAGACAATGCCTACTTCAACGCCGCAGGGATAAAAAAATGGTATCTGAACTCCAAGGCCTGTTTTAAATTCTGGAGTGAAATCGGTACTGCATGCGGGGTTTGCATCACCACCTGTCCTTACAATAAACCCGACTTCTGGCATCACAGACTTGTGGATAAACTGGGGGAAATCATGCCGTCGGTAGTCCACGACTTCATGCGTGAAATGGACATTGTATTCGGGTATGGGGACTCCTTTGATGAAAAGGCCGTGGACAAGTTCTTTGAAAACTATAAAAGGCGCCAGTACAACGGCGGTTTATAACAGGAGATACAATGACTGGAAATACAATGACAGTTCATAAACGCCAGGGTCTTTCCCGGCGAAACTTTTTAAAGATGAGTGCTGCCGGCACCCTGGGAACGGTTGCAGGCACGGTGGCCGGCCCGCCCCAAAAGGCAGTGGCAGATGAGGATGCAACGCCATCCCAAGACATCAAGGTTGTCGTACATGATGAATTTCCCCACGAGATCCGCAGGGATTATAAGCCCCTGCCCTCGTACAGCACGGTCCACGGTCATGGTTTTTTCGGCCGGGCTCTGCAGGCCATGGGGGTAAAGGTGGATACCGACGCCATCAAATACTGCGACAAGGTCCTCGACCATATCAACTATAAATATGAAAAAGGGAAAAAAGGCTTTGATCAGCTGGCCAAGGCGGTTTCAGGCGGGGCTTGGGCGCTGAGTGCAACCGGTGCTGGCCCCATGCCGGGCGGTGTGGGAGATTTTGGCTTGATGAGCTGGGACAACAATGATGACAAACATCCCATGGCCCTCATGGACAATAATTTTGTCCATGAGGAAAAGTTCAAGTTTGAGAACAAAAAACAGGCCTATGATGCGATCAAGCGGGCTGCCAGGCTTTATGGGGCAGACCTTGTGGGTATCACCCGCCGTGACGAACGCTGGGACTATGCCAAACAGTTCAACCCGATTCCCCCTGTGGCAAGGAAGATCTTTCCCATGGGGCCCAAACAATTCCGGGAGCTTCAAGAGCTTGGCGGGGAGAGCATGAAACAGGCCATGGCCTCCCATACCCCGGACAAATGGCTCCACGGCTGGGAAAAGGCGGGGTTCGTCCCAAAAACGGTTATCGTCATGGCCTTTGAAATGGATTATGAGGCCATCAGCACAGCCCCCAGCGAAATCAGTTCGGCTGCAACGGCAGAAGGGTATTCCCGCATGACCAAAACAGCCCATCAGATGGCCATAATGATACGCCAACTGGGATACAGGGCCATTCCCTGCGGGAACGATACCGGAATGAGCATCCCCTATGCCATAGCCGCAGGACTCGGGGAAGGTTCCAGAATGGGGCAGTTGGTGACATACAAATACGGTCCAAGGGTAAGGATAGCAAAGGTCTATACCGATCTTGACTTTCTGGAATACGACAAGCCGAAATCCTTTGGTGTCTTCAACTTCTGCAAAAGCTGCATGCGCTGTGCGGATGCCTGCCCCAGCAAAGCCATATCCTTTGACAGGGAGCCCTCATTCGATCCCACCCATGAGGAGAAGGACAATGCCTACTTCAACGCCCGGGGCATCAAAAAATGGTACCTGAATGCCAAGGCCTGCTTCAAATTCTGGGCAGAATCCAATACGGACTGCGCAGCATGTATCTGCGCCTGCCCATACAATAAACCCGATTTCTGGCACCATAGAATGGTGGATAAAATCGGGGCGTTAATGCCCGGAGCAGCCCACGACTTCATGCGTGAAATGGATATTGCATTCGGTTACGGCAACACCTTTGATGAAAAGGCCGTGGATAAATTTTTCAAAAATAACAAAAACAGAAAATACAACGGAGGACTTTAGAATGGGAATCTTTACAGGCATAGAAATTTTGTTTTTCACACTGGGGGTCATCACCACCCTGCTTATTTTCGGCCTGGTATGGCTGAACAAAAAATACAGGTTCCAATGGTATACCTGGATATTGTCGGCCACGGGTGCATTTCTGATTGTGTTCGCCATGGCCTGGTCGGTCAGCAGTATCCTTGAAGGGGAAACCCAGGCCGCCAACATGGGGTTGCTGGTATTCGGGGCGCCTGTACTGATACTTTTCGGGATTACCAGGAGACTGATGCTGAAGACTGCAAATAAAGAAGTCTGAATATCCAAACCCTGTACCATCCTTGAATGCTAAACAGCCAGAAAGGATCAAAACAAACGCCTGACTGGGACGCAGATTTTCGCAAATCTTTAAAATCTGAGTTCATCTGCGTCCTCATTGATTTAATAGTATTTCATACCTGCCGGAAATTTGTCTACTCTCCGGATTCACCAGGTTTTTAATTTCTCCCACTGCAACCATCTGGGTCTATTTTCTGTTGAGTTCAATCTCTTTCACAAAAAATTTCTCTTTAACCGGCTTTCATGCTATGGAATAAAGTATTTAATTCAATTAAAATATTTAATTTTTAACTATGAATCCTTTAACAGACACATCTCCATTGTCGAATCATCCGCTGTTTGATATTTCCAGTGTCGAGCAGGCCAGACAGCTATTATCCGGTTTATACGGTGATCTTGTCATGGAACCGGTCGGGGCAAGACCCTCTTTAAAAGGGATTTCAAACGGAATACAGCTGTCCCGGTTTACCCTGAACCACACATTTTTCTCAACGTCAATCAACGCATCCAAAACCGACCCGATGGATATTCACTCACTCCAATTTGTTAGATCGGGTCTCTGTGAATACGAATTCGAAAACACCCGTGTTTTTGGAAACAGACAAAGGTGCATTATGCTGCCTGCAGGGCAAATCGTGAAGGCCAACTCATCTGCTGACAACGCTATCCTGACCGTTATCATAAGTGATACAAAACTGAGAGAGCAGGTTTCCGCCTATTTAGGGCATAACAAATTCCCACCCATCCGTTTTTCCCCTGAAATAGACATTACAACACCGCACGGGACAACTCTTTTTTCAATAGTTCAGACATTTACAGAGGAAGTCAACCGGCCACACGGACTATTGGAATCACCGGTTGCTGTTGCCCGCTTTGAAGACCTGCTTGTCTCTATCCTGCTTTTCGGAATTGACAACAATCTAGAACAGATTCTTGGACAACCCGCTCCCATGGCTGACTCAACCCTGGTGAAAAGGATCGAAGGCTATTTAGAGGCCAATGCCTCTAATGCTCTGGAAATGAAACACCTGGCAAAGGAAACAGGCCATAGCATCAGTTCGATTTACCGGACGTTCAAACAGTACAGGGGATATACCCCCACAGCCTTTTTACAGAAAATCCGCTTTTCAAATGCCCGAAGACGTTTGCTCACCCCTGATCCCACGGATACGGTGACTTGCATTGCCATGGATTGCGGTTTTTTCCATATGGGCAGATTTGCCGGGGCTTACAAGCAAAAATTTGGAGAAAGCCCGAAACAAACCCTGCTTAAAAGCAGGCAAGACTGAAAGCCTGGTATGTATGACAAGGGCATATTTTTTCTTGCATAGCATGATTGAAGGACGCTATGATTTATTATTTCAATTAATCCATTCAGTGAGGTGACCATGAAATTTAAAATCCTGATAAGTACTCTTATTTGCACTTTTATTTTTTCTGGAAACGCCATGGCCTTAAAGTGCGGCAATACCTTTGTCAAGAAAGGTATCACTTCCATTGAGGTCCTCAACCGCTGCGGAGAACCCAGAGCAAAAGAGGTTGTCAAACAGGGGGGCAAATCCGGCAAAATAACTGAACGGTGGACCTACGGACCCTATAAAGGCTATTTTTATCTTCTTTATTTTAAGGGCGGTGTTTTAGATAAAAAGGAATCCGTACGACAATAACTTTTGCTTTAAATAAAATTCATCATCGTTTTCACGGTTTACCTTATGCCGTACCCCTTTATTTTTAACAGGTTTGCAGTGAAATTTTAAGACCAACCCGCATCCTATATCCCCTGCCCCCCTCAGTCCGGCAGGGGCTTAACTTCCCCCAAGTAAAAGCTATCTCAAAAATCGTAACGGCTTGATTAACATTTTTTCATATCCGTCAATTTGACATATGCGGTTCTATAACCGATCAGGTCCGGATGGGGTACCCGATCCATAAGATCGCAATTTTTTGGCTGTTTAAAAAATTGATCGATCAGGCCGGGGATCCTAGCCGGACCGGCGGTAGCACCTGATTATCCCATTAAACTGTCTTTTTTTACAAAAGACCTTAACTGGGTATTTTGAAAACAAAAGATCAAGTAATTTTGGAGCCGATCCTAAACCGGTTAATTACATTTTTCCTTGAAACTGCCGGCTGTTGAAATCTCAATAAAAGATGCCCCGTGTTTTGCACCAAAGCTGCCGGCTAGGACAATGATCAGATTGTTGTCATCAAATCTTTTCTCTTCGATGAGACGGCAGATGGATCTCTTCAAGGGCTCGTTGGCTGTGATATCCATGGGAATATAATCGGCAAAGACCCCGAAAGAAAGGGAAAGCTGCCGCATCACCCTGCGGTCATAGACCTGGGCAAAAATGGGATTATCTCC
>PIVQ01000021.1 GCA_003354055.1 Desulfobacteraceae bacterium
GCCTATGAAAGTCCTGAGCCGGACCTGGCCTATCTGAACCGTCTGGCAGTGCTGCCGGCGTTTCAAAACAAAGGCTTGGGCAAAAAACTGGTAGATCATGTAATTCTCCTGGCCGGGGCAGATGGAAAAAAGCAGATCAGCATCGGCATCATAAAGGCCCATGACGGGTTGAAGACCTGGTACGAGGGAATGGGATTTGTACCTTCGGGGACCAAGGTTTTTGACCATTTGCCTTTTGATGTTCAATTTATGATGTACCAGGTCCGTTGACCAACCAAGGAAAGAAAAATGAACCATTCAGAAAAGGCCAAATTTGAAGAGATAAAGGTGCTGGTTACCCGGCAGTTTCCCAAAGTAGGTGTAGATATCCTGGCCGGGGAGGGGTTTAATCTGACCTGCTGGCCAAAAGACCGGCCCATGACCTATGAAGAACTGAGTGAAAACGTAAAAGGCCACCAGGCCATTCTCTGCACCCTGACCGACCGCATTGACCAGGTACTTGTTCGTGCCAATCCCCAGCTGGAAATCATCTCCCAGTTTGCCGTTGGGTTTGACAATATTGACGTTGATGCGGCAAGTGCCGCCAATATTCCCGTGGGGTTTACCCCGGATGTGATGAGTGAGGCCACGGCAGACATCGCTTTCGGCCTGATGATCGCCACGGCCCGGAAGATGTTTTATCTCCATAAAACCATTTTAAAGGGGGAGTGGGGGTATTTCAAACCCAGGGGAAATCTTGGCATGGAACTCCAGGGCAAAACCTTGGGGATCTTCGGCATGGGCCGCATCGGAATGAAGATGGCCCAGCGGTGCAGTGCCGCCTACGGCATGGACATCATTTATCACAACCGCAGCCGGAATGAAGAGGCTGATACCCTTCTCAATGCCCAATGGGTGGAATTTCCCGAACTTCTGGAGCGCAGCGACGTGGTTTCAGTTCATTCGGTTTTAAGCGCTGAAACTCGAGGAATATTCAACCGGGATACATTTTTGCGGATGAAGCCATCTGCTCTTTTTATCAATACGGCCAGGGGCCCCATTCATAACGAGCCTGATCTCCTGGCCGCACTAAAGGCCGAAGAGATCTGGGGCGCGGGTCTGGATGTCACAGACCCTGAACCCATGGACAAGGACCATCCCCTGCTGTCCATGGAAAATGTATCCGTGCTTCCCCATATCGGCTCCGGCACCCAAGAGGCAAGGGACAATATGTCCAGACTGGCTGCGGAAAACATTGCGGCATTCTATAACACCGGAACCCTTCCTCATATTGTGAATCCGCAGGTGCTTGCCTAAGTCGGTGGACATGTTTAAGCAATGCAACAAATGCGGAGAGCAGTGGAAAACCAGGGATGGGTTTCTGTCTGACCGTGCTGTTGAGGTTTCCCGGCTACAAGGTTTACTTTGACACTTACCCTGAGACCCCGTATAATTTCTTCGAGTGCCAGACCGGCTGGATGACCCTGCCCAGATTATAAATTACCCCCACGGCGAATTATAATTAAAAAAAGAATATGAGAAATACCAATAAAATTATCGTAAGCTTGCTTTATCTTTTGCTATTTTTCCTTCTCTCTTTTACCGGGGGAGCCGGGGCTGGCGAAAATATTAACGCCACGATCAGCTTCACTGAAGCTGAAAAAGCCTGGTTGCAGGAGCACCCGGTTATTCGCGTTGCAAATGAGATGGATTGGCCTCCTTTTGATTTTAACGAGTCCGGAACGCCTAAGGGCCTGGTTATTGATCATATAAGATTGCTGTCCGATAAAATTGGAATAAAAGTCGAATTTATCCACGGATATACCTGGTCTGAGCTTGTTTCGCTTTTCAAACAAAGAAAAATAGATGTGATGCCGGTCTTTTATCGGAATGATGAAAGACAAAGATATACTCTCTATACAAAACCCTATTACAGGGGCAAACTAGGTGTTTTTACACGGACGGATGATGATTCCTGGAATGTCAGCCTGATCAATAAAAGGGTTGGAATGGAAAAGTCCCATGGGAGCATTCCCATCGTAAAGACGCTGATGCCTGAAATTATTCTCATGGAGTTTGATACCAAAAAAGAACTGGTCAGAAAACTTGCGACCAGACAATTGGATGCCATCATCGGCAACCCCTTTGTCTTCTATTACATTGCCAAAGAAAGTCAGATCAACAACATCCAGCTCTCTAATTTTGTGAATATGACCGAGGAAGAGCAGCAAAAAACCTCTCTGCACATTGGCGTGCGAAACGACTGGCCCCTGCTGCATCAAATTTTATCAAAGGCCATGGAAACGGTTGGCGAGGCTGAAATGACGGAGATCGAACGTAGATGGGCCGATGTAACAATTGTTAAGCCCGTCAACTGGACGCTTGTCTTTCAGGTCGCCTGTGTAATTGGTGTGATGGTCTTTTTGCTTTTCTGGCATAATCGAAAACTTAAATCCATGGTCGACTTAAAAACACGTGAATTAAAAATGCTCAACGATGAACTGGAGATGAAGGTCGACGAACGGACAAAAGAACTCACTGAAGTAAATATGGAATTAAAAAAATCAATTGAAGAATTAAGAACGCTGCGCGGTATTCTTCCGATCTGTTCTGCGTGCAAGAAAATCCGAGATGACTCTGGATATTGGAATCAAATTGATGCATATATTGCAGAACATTCAGAAGCGGAGTTCAGCCATGGCATGTGCCCTGAGTGTGCAGAGGAACTTTATGGTGATCAGGACTGGTACATTAAATCAAAAAAGAAAAAATCTTCTAAGAAATCATAACCTACCACTTTTCGCAATCACGCGTTTTGAAAAAGTACAATTGCTCATCCGCTCTTTTTTTCCATTTGGTATGGGGCGGAGGGTGCGCCGAACATGTTCGGCGCACAAGTTCTCACTATCCTTATCAGCACCCACATCCGCAGCCGGTATTTTTCTGCTCTTTTTTTTCAGGCTGCTTTTCTGAAGTTTTTTCTTTCGGATTTGATTCAATGTCAGAAACCTCTTCAAATTCAACCGAACAGCAGCTTGATTTATTCCCACCAAAAAGTTTTCCAAAAATACCTGATTTCTTTTCTTTAGCCATTGTATTTTTCCTTCATTTAATATTGGTTGTCGTAAATTAATTTCTATACAGACATCATGTTAAACACATAGCCACCAATCACAGCGGTTGAGAAAATAACAACCACAATGGCGGATACCAGACGTTTTTTGAAGATGCTTGCCAGCATGCTCATTTCAGGAATCGCCATCCCGGCTCCACCAACTATGAGAGCAATCACAGCACCGAGGCTCATCCCCTTCTGAGAAAGCGCCAAACCGATGGGGATAGCTGTTTCCGCACGGATGTACAGGGGAATACCCACAAGGGCAGCCGCAGGAATTGCAAACGGATTGTCCGGGCCTGCTAATTTGACGACAACGTCTTGTGGCAGGTATCCATAAATACCTGCTCCGATCCCCACTCCGATTATCAGGAAAGGGAGTACTGCTTTAAAATCACTCCAAGCAGATGCAAAAGCAGTTTTAAATTTCCCTTTGAATGTTAAGGGGATGGCATTCTCGTTTTCACTTTTATTTTTCAGTCGGACATTTTTTACGTGACCTGCATAACCTGCTTTTTCAAGTATTACACCGAATATAACCGATGCGGTGAAGGTAACGATTCCATATGTGAGGCATGCTTTTATGCCCATGAGCGCGGCAATCATGCTCAAAATAATGGGATTCAAAATAGGGGATGCTATTACAAATGACATTACCGGGCCGAAAGGCGCTCCTGCCTTCAAAAGCCCAAGGGTCATGGGGATTGTGGAGCAAGCGCAAAAAGGAGTCAATGCCCCTATTAGCGCACCAAGAAAATTCCCTATAATTCCTCGCCTCGAAAGCCAGCTTTTGAGCTTATCCTGAGGAATGTACATGAGAATGATCCCGACTATTGTGCTGATTCCGAGGAATAGAACCGTCAGCTCCGCACTTATAATTAAAAAGTATTCTATCGTTTTTGTGAGCGTATTCATGTTTAGTATCCTAATAGTTATATTTGGTATTTATATTTCTAGAAAAATAGAAATATGGTTTTCAAAAAAAAGCGACTGAATTGCCGCTTGTCGTATTGTTCTTTTCAATCACTTAAAGAAACGTTTCTATTCTGCTCTCCGCATTGTTTATTATTTTAGAATAATCGAAATATACCTTTAAAAAAATCACCCCATAATCGTACTCCATATTATTTATTTATCGCATTTAACTCCGGTACAGCACTCTTGCTGAAGAAAGTCGATTAATTCATTCAAAGCATCGTACTGCGGTATGCAATAAAGAGTTCGACTTTCTCGGACCTGTTTGATAAGGCCAACTGACACAAGACGACGTATATGATGGGACAAGGTCGATCCTGGTACATTCAGTTCTTTCTGAATTTCTCCTACGGCTGCACCATCATGGCCTGCCTTTACCAGATATCTAAACACTGCAAGTCTTGTAGTGTTGCCCAACTCTGCTAATCTTTTTGCTGCGTCTTCGTGTTTCATGTCTGCAATATAAATGGTATTTAACAAGCCGTCAACCATTATTCTAAAATAATAGAAATAATGATTATGCCCGCTGTTTTCCAATAACTGTGCCACTTATTTGTTTGACATCTTAAATTATAACTATTAATTGATCATATCGGTAAAGGAAAAGAATGATCAGCATTTAATTACAAGACAAAGAGAGAGAAAAATGGGTGGTTTTTTTGGTTGTGCCTCACAGCAGGATTGCAATAAAGAACTTTTTTATGGAACTGATTACCTGTCCCATCTGGGGACCAAGCGTGGTGGAATTGCCACAGTAGACAAAAATGAATTCCACAGGACAATCCATAGTCTTGAAAATGCATACTTTCGATCAAAATTTGAATCTGACATTGATAAATTGACAGGAAATATGGGTATTGGTGTCATCAGCGATACAGATTCCCAACCGATTCTCATCCATTCTCATCTCGGCAAATTTGCAGTGGTTACCGTTGGGAAAATCGCTAACCTTGATGAACTGACTCAGGAGGCATTTTCAAAAAATATCCATTTTGCAGAATCCAGCCAGGGTGATATCAACCCCTCAGAACTTGTTGCCATTCTAATCAGCCAGAAAGGATCATTTGAGGAAGGCATCTCAAATGCACAGGCAAAAATTAAAGGTTCCTGTTCTATGTTGGTGCTGACGTCAACAGGTATCTTTGCAGCAAGGGACAAGTTGGGACGAACCCCTATCATTATCGGCAAAAGAGACAATGCCTTTGCTGCCAGTTCCGAATCATCTACTTTTTCCAACCTTGGGTTTGAAACTGACTATTATCTTGGCCCCAATGAAATTGTTAAGATGACACCCGATGGGTATGAACAGGTTCAGGCGCCTGGAGATAAAATGCAGGTTTGCTCATTTCTATGGGTCTATTACGGGTATCCTGTCTCCAGTTATGAAGGCATTAACACGGAACAAGTCCGATACAATTGCGGAACCGCCCTGGCCAAAAGAGAGACATCTGCTGCCGATCTTGTTGCCGGTATTCCGGATTCCGGCATTGGTCATGCCATCGGGTTTGCGAATGAAAGCAAAATCCCCTATATGCGACCCTATGTTAAATATACACCGACCTGGCCTAGAAGTTTTATGCCCCAAAACCAGGAGATGCGTGATCTTGTGGCACGAATGAAATTAATTCCCATCAGGGAAATAATTCAGGGAAAGAGCATTATTTTTTGTGATGATTCTGTTGTTCGGGGCACCCAGCTTAGAGACAATACAGAGATATTGTACGAATATGGTGCAAAAGATGTTCACATGAGAATCGCCTGTCCATGCCTGATTCATCCGTGTGAATACCTCAATTTTTCAACATCCAGATCAACGCTTGATCTGGCAGGTAGAAAGGCCATCTATAAAATTGAAGGCACTGAAGATACAGACCTCACTGATTATGCCATTGATGGCTCAGATAAACATAAAGCCATGATTGCAAAAATCATTGATGAACTCAGCCTGACCAGCCTTAGGTATCAGAAGCTGGATGATCTGGTCACTGCCATTGGCATGCCCAAAGAAAAGTTGTGTACCCATTGCTGGGATGGCTCCAGCTACTTTTAGAGTACATAAGGATCGGCTCCAAAATTATTTGATCTTTTGTTTTCAAAATCCCTAGTTGGGGTCTTTTGTAAAAATACCCATTTAAGGGGTTTTGGAAACAAGTTTCTGCCCTTCAGGGTATTTAGATCAAGTTATTTTGTAACGATTCCTAAGCTATAGAAGAGCGTTCGAGTCGTTCATTTGGCTAACTACAAAAGGAGATTCACCGATGACACGTATGTGCAGAATTCTGATCACAGTCTTGTTCTTTGTCTTTCTTGTTTCTGGTTGCAGTTCAGACGGCAGCAGTGAGGCTAAATCAATTATGAACGATCAGGCTAAAGTTACTGAAGACTATGTAAATGGTCTGGCAGATGCGAAAAGTGCTGATGATGTGGTTGATACCATTGAAAATTACACAAAAGGCATGAAGAAATTAATTCCTGAGCTGCAGGAATTTCAGAAAAACTACCCGGAGTATATGCAGGGTAAAATGCCCGAGGAGATGGAGGCCGATACCAAAAGATTAGAAGCGGCGTCTGCAAGGATACCGGCAGCCATGATGAAGGTGACCCAGTATATGATGGACGGCAAGGTCCAAGCGGCCATGGCACAAATGGGCGAAGAAATGAACAAACTTCAATAGCGGCTGAACCAGTGCCGGTGCAGTGCATACCTGCCCGGCACAGGATTAATTCATCTCCAAAGACTAAGGTTACTTGCCTGCTTTCATCTGAATTGCTGACCCCTTCTTTGCAGCAATGGTCCCGTTCTCTGTTGAAACAGATCGGACATGGACGTCCTGCTGGGGGAAAGGGATTTCAATCCCTTCTTTTCTAAACCGTTTGTAAACAGCTGTATTAAGCTTATGTAAAACCCTGCCGCGCAATACCGGCTGCCTAACCCAGCATAACAATTCATGGTCCAGACTGGAGTTGCCAAAGCTGCGAAACCGAACCCGGGGTTCCGGGTCTTTACAAACATCCTGGAAGCCATCTGCCACATCCAGTAAAACCTGGTGAACCTGATCAATGTCCGATCCATAGGCCACGCCGACTTTGACACGGATTCGAAATTTTTCATGACGGCCACCAGCCTCATTGGTGATTTTGGTATTTCCCATGATGGAATTGGGCACAGTTATTTCCACGTCATCCCGGGTTAAAATCCGGGTACTGCGAATACCGATATTGGTCACATCCCCCCGCTCCCCTGAATCCAGGACAATAAAATCCCCGAGTTTATAGGGGGCATCGGCCATGATAAAAACACCGGAAAACAGATTGGCCAGGGTATCCTTTGCAGCAAAAGAAATGGCAAGCCCCAGAATACCGGCAGAAGCGACCCAGGCGGTAAGATCGATATTCCAGACCAAAAATACGATATAAATGGACAGGCCGGTTACCAGAAGAATCAAAAGATTGTTAAACAGGGGCAAGGTCCGGTCCTGGATCAGGTTGAGCCAGCTTTCGTCACGACTCAAAAGGTTGAGCAGAAGCTTGAAAAAGCGGGTGACCGCCAATGCCCAATAAAAGATGGCAATGGTTTTCAGGCAGCCCAGGGTCATGAAACTGATGGTCCCGGGAAACCCCAGTCTTTCAGTGGCAAGGGCCAGCCCAAAAAGGATGATGCTCAAAAAGACAGGCCGGTGAAAGATATCAAGGACCTGATCATCCACTTTAAGCTTTGTCTTTTGAAACCACCTTTTGATAACCCGGGTGAGAATCAGGTCCACCAGCTTTGCAATCCCCAAAAACAAGAGAATGATCAACAGGGCCTGGAGATATCGGTTGGGGGCTACCTGGGTCAGCACTTCCATAAATTGGTCTTTTCCAAAATTCATGGCAACTCACCCCGCTGTTGGATATGATCGTTCATGTCCTGGGTAGCATTCCCAGAGTTCAAGGCCTTTAAAGAATTGAGAGCGTGGTTTTTAAACCGGAGATATTCTTTTTTAAGAATTTCAAATGCCTGGGTACTATTTTCAAAGTTATTTGACTCTCCCATCTCTTCAAGTACTTTGGCAGCATTTGACAAAGAAGGGGCGAAAATGTTTGCTGCCCCGCCTTTAATTGAATGGGCATTTAATTCCAGGGTGTTCGCATCCTTTTGTATGATGGCCTGGTGTATCTGTGGAATCTTCTTTTCCAGAGAACGAATAAATTCGCCGAACACTTCCATCAAAAATGCTTCGTCTCCATTCAACTCAGCCAAAGCCTTTTCAATATTAATGGGGTCTTTACGGTCTTGCCTTTTGTCGGGCCGTATTGGTTCTGATAGGATTTTATCGGTCTTCCCCAGGGTCCACTTGTCAATCAGGGCGATGAGATCATCTCTTTTCAAGGGTTTGGAAATATAATCATCCATGCCCG
Source organism: Desulfobacteraceae bacterium (assembly GCA_003354055.1). Next base: position 8,471 of record PIVQ01000021.1, read on the forward strand.
CTTTAAAACATTTTTCCATGACACCGGATCCCACATGGGCAGTCATTGCGATGATGGGAACTCTTTTAAAATCAGGAACGGCGGTTGAAAATTGTTTTTCACTCTCTCTTATGATTTTACAGGCTTCATACCCATCCATTTCAGGCATCTGTATGTCCATGAGGACCATATCAAACCTTCTGGTTTTAAACATATCCACAGCCTGTTTGCCATTCTCGGCAAGGATCATGTTAAATCCTGCATGAATGATATGTTTTTCTGCGATTTTCTGGTTGGTGGGATAATCTTCAGCCACAAGTATCCACAGATTTTTTCTTCGTTCATCTGTAATGGAATGTCCTGTCACAACTCTTTTTGCAGGGCCCGTCTGTTTTGGCAGGTTAAACCGGGCCGTAAACCAAAAGGTACTTCCTTTCTCAGGCTCGCTTTCTATCCCGATCTTTCCTCCCATCAATTCTACAAGCTGTTTTGAAATGGCGGTGCCAAGTCCTGTTCCCCCGTATTTCCGTGTTGTTGATCCGTCCGCCTGGGAAAAGCTTTTAAAAATTTTATCCTGTTTTTCTCTTGGAATGCCGATGCCGGTATCCCTGACTGAAAATTTGAGCAGAAGCGTGTCCTGTTCCAGGGACAGTTTTTCTCCTTTAATGGAAATGATACCCTCATGGGTGAACTTTAGCGCATTCCCCGTAAGATTCATCAGGATCTGCCGCAACTTTCCGGGATCTCCCACTAATAGTTCAGGGATATCGGGTTCCAGGTGTGAAATCAGCACAAGCCCTTTCTTCTCCGCCCGCATGGAAAGGGAAGATCTAAGTTCTTCAATGGTATGGTGAAGATTAAAGGGGATTTTTTCCAGATCCAGTTTACCCGCCTCAATTTTTGAAAAATCAAGTACATCGTTAATGATTTCAAGCAAGGCATCCGCCTCTTTGGAAATCGTTTCTATATAAATTTTCTGTTGATCATCAGGATTTGAATCCATCAAAAGTTCGGTCATTCCGATAACCCCGTTCATGGGGGTACGGATTTCATGGCTCATGTTGGCCAAAAATTCGCTCTTGGCCTTATTGGCCATATCCGCCTGCACCGCCATCCTTTTGGTCCGGGCGGTCGCCTCTTCAAGTTGCTGGTTGGTTTCAAGGAGTTTTTTTTCCGCCTTCTTTCGTTCGTTAATGCTTGCAGTTAATCCCAAGTTTTTGGTGAAGATGATGTACACTGCAATCAGCAGAAGAGAAAATCCCAAGAGAATATTACCTGTTTGTAAGGTTTGATAAAACGCCTCATCACCCCACTTGGCTGCAGGATAATCGACTCCCAGGACGGCAAATATTTCTCCTGTTTCACTATTTTTCATCGGCACAAGAACACTCACCCAGGTTCCCCATCTATCGGTTACGGGGTTGGTTATTTGGGCCTTACCATTCTCAAAAGGCTTATAGTTGTCATAGGCTGCTTCAGTATATTCCTCCCCCGGCGGCACATAATCTTCAGACGACACTGGTTCAGAATCGACCATAAAAATTATTTTTTCTTCTCTTAATGTGTATAAATAAATAAATCTTACCCCATCATTCACCCTCAGCAAATTGCCCATTCTTGATTTAATACTCTCATAGGCTGTCGTCCCGACGTCCTCTTTTATCCCCCGCAATTGCCTAAGCATTTCTCCATCTAATCCTATCGCAATTGTCTTGGCACTCTTCATTGCCTTTTGGGATGTCTCATTGAGTGCATTCGTCCAGGTATGTCTGATGAACAGTGCACCTGGAATTGCTGTTGCAATCAAGGTCAGTAATAGAAATGTATTGAGTCGGCCGGCTTTTTTGGGAGATTTATGGATGGTTTTTATCTCCTCATTTCTCAGCAATTGGATGATGATGCTTTTTTTCTGATGCCATGGAGACGATTCCCCTGTTAAGAATTTGTTTTTCGCAAGTGTTTTTTATTTCTATCCCAAAATTGGGTTCAGGACAACAGGTAAATTGGTGGCGGGGATATCTGCCCAGGTGTTGACACGAATAAAGGGATATCGCATTCTTAGGGGGCAGGAGCGCACAATTTCTTAAATTTAATAAAGGACTGGGTATGCCGACGATTACCTTTAACGCGTTTTCCTCTTTGCAGAAAAAGCTTAAGCAAAGAGATATCGAATATGCCGATGCTGTGATGGATATAACATCAGGTTTCAGTGCGGGGGACTTTCTTCTTCAGATGGGATTTAGTGAAAAAGAAGTTGAAGCTGTATTTATAAATGGCCGGGTCATGCCCCTTGATACCATTATTAAAGATGGTGATCGCGTTGCCTTTGTTCCTAAATTTACACCAGGACCAGACAGAGCTTTGAAGGGCTTAGACAATATTAAAAAGGCTTTGAAATCTCCATAAAAACAGGTTGGATAGAGAGGATGTCTATGAGTGATGGAAAAATTCAGGTCGTAAGAAAAAATAAGATAGCAATCGTAATCATGAGTCGTGCGGGGAAGAAAAATGCATTTAATGAATCTATGTTTGCGGCTTTGGAAAGGGCTACGGATGAATTAAAACAAAACCTTCCCAGGGCGATTATCATTACCGGTGACGGAACCGAAGCATTTAGTGCGGGATTTGATGTTAATCCGGAAAACCCTTTGGTTGCTGATTTCTTGAAGGTATTGGAGAGTCACGATATCACGCCTGCAAGGTTATTGATTAACCGGATTCGAAAAGCAGTCGATGGATTTGTTACCTTACCCGTTCCTATCATTGCCGCAATAAACGGATTGGCCTATGGCGGGGGAATGGAGCTGGCAACAAGATGTGATTTACGGGTAATGGACCGAACCGCTAAACTCTGTTTTTCAGAAGTGCGACTGGGGTTGATGCCGGATTGGGGAGGCGGTCCTTATTTAACAAAACTTGTCGGCAGTGCCGTTGCTTCTGATCTCATACTCACCGCACGTACAGTGGATGCTGAAGAGGCGCTAACGTTGGGGGTGGTTAACCGGGTGTGCGACGAAGGACAAGCGGTTGATGCGGCATTAATCCTGGCGGAACAAATTGCGCAAAACGGGCCCAAAGCTGTTCGTCACGCATTGGCCGTTATCAGGCAGAGCCAGGGACTGTCTTTGGGAGAGGCGCTTGAGCTGGAGGCGAATAAGGCTGCGGAGCTTATTGTTTCAGGTGAATGCGTTCACGGCATCACGGCGTTTATGGAGAAAAAGGCGCCTGAATTCCCTGATTGAATTTGCTGCTGGTGAGCATTTGGGTCAATGTGATTTTTTCAAACAGTTCTTGCAGATGCCGTCCAGGCGCATTTCAAGTTTGTCTATCCTTCCGGGAAAGGTATTTTCAAAGGTGCTGAATTCAACGTTCAGAGCTTCGGGGCTGAGGCAGTCCATCTGGCCGCAAACCTTGCAGTAAAAGTGGGGGTGGGCCTGATGGAAATCGTTGGGGGCAAGACCATAGTAGGCAGCCCTGCCGCCGGTGCTGATCCGGTCCACAATGCCCTTTTCCACAAGAAGATCCAGGATGCGGTAAACTGTGACCCGGTTTATGGACTTATTTCGGTCAAGAGTCTCATGGATATCTGAGGCGGACAGGGGAAAGCTGTTGTTCCCGATGATCTCCAATACCCGCAATCGGTTTTTAGTGGGATCAAGTTTGGCTGAGGTCATCAGGTCTTTATAGTCACAATGAAGGCACATGGCAGGTGGTTCTATCCTTTGGATTGGGAGTTCAGGGTCATGGTTTTTTTATTCTGTCTATAGGCCGTTATCTGATCAATCACCAGAGATACCAGGAATCCGATTCCGGCCACCAGGATGATGGAGGCGCCTGAAGTCAGGTCGTATTTGTAGGAGAGCCAGAGGCCGCAAAGGGTGAATATTGCACCGAGGATACTGGATCCCACCATCATGCGGGCCAGGGAATTTGCATATTTTTCCACGATAAAGGGCGGGATGGTGAGCAGGGCAATGACCATGATCAGCCCGACCACCTGGATCACCATGACCACGGCGAGACCCAGCATGCCGATGAGGGAAAAGTAAATTCGTTTAACCGGGATGCCCCGGATCTGGGCAAATTCCTCATCATAGGACACGGCAAGGATATCCGCGTAGTACCAGGCCACCAGGATGGCAATGCCGATGCCCATGACCAGCATGATGGCAAGATCGGACTTGGGCACAGTGAGAATACTGCCGAAAAGATAGCTCATCAGGTCTACATTGTACCCCGGGGTCAGGTCTACCATAATGATGCCAAATGCCATGCCAAGTGCCCAGATCACACCGATGATTGTATCTGCCCTGTGTCTGTTTTTGAAGGTGACCGCAGCCATGAGCATGGAGGCGGCCAGGGAAAATCCCATGGTGCTGAGCATGACAGGCCATTTAAAGTAAAAGGCCAGTCCGATTCCGCCGTAGGCGGCATGGGCAATACCGCCGGAAAGAAATACAATCCGGTTGACCACCACCAGGGTGCCCATGATTCCGCAGATGAGGCTGGTCAGCAAGCCTGCGGCAATGGCATTCTGCATGAATTCAAACTCAAGTATTTCCATGGGGTAAATCTCCGGTGCGTTTGGTTTTTGGCAGGCCGTGGGCCAGGACCTGAACCCTGCAGACATCTTCCACAGAGCAGGCATACATGGTTTCCAGCATTTCCCCTGTGATCTCTTCATGGGGGTGATAGTGAAGTCCCTGGTTTACACAGGCCACTGATTTGACATAGTTGGACACGATAAAAAGATCGTGGCTGACCACCAGGATGGCAATCTCTTTGTTTAACTCCTCCAGAAGTTCATAAAAGTCTGCCTGGCCTTTGGTATCAATGCTGGCCGTGGGCTCGTCAAGGAGCAGCAGCCGGGGATGGGTCATCAGGGATCTGGCAATGAACACCCGCTGGCGCTGGCCGCCTGACAATTCCCCGATTCTTTTATGGGCATGGTCTGCCATGTGGAGGCGGGCCAGGGTTTCCATGGCCTCTTCCCGCTCCATTGATTTGTTCTTCTTCTGCCGCCGGCTCGTGGGATCCAGGCATCCCATGAGCACCACATCCATGGCGGTAATGGGAAAGTTTTCATTGATATGGACATTCTGGGGCACGTAGCCGATGGCCGATGAAAATTTGCCGGGCTTTCCGCCCATTACCCTGATGCGTCCCCTGCCCGGCTTGAGCAGCCCTAATATCAATTTGATCAGGGTGGTTTTCCCCCCGCCGTTGGGACCTATTACCGCGACAAAGTCCTGATGACGGATGCAAAGGTTGACCCCGCTCAGAGCCGGCTCACCATTATAGGAAAAATCAACATCCTCAATTTCAACAATGGATTTCTGGAGAATCTGGCTTATTTTAGGGCCTCCTTGAATTTATCTGCCATGGTCTGCAGGTTGCTCAGCCAATCCTGCGCCAATGGGTCGACTATTGCAACCTGGCCCTGGATTTCCCTTGCGATCAGTTTGGCGCTCTTGGCTGAAAACTGGGGCTGGACAAAGATGACCCGGATCTGGTTTTCCCTGGCATGCTGGATCAGCTCCTTAAGCTGGGCAGGTTTGGGAGCCTTGCCTTCGACTTCAATGGGAATCATGTCAAGGCCGTAGTCCCGGGCAAAATATCCCCAGGACGGATGAAATACCATAAAGCGCATCATAGCTTTTGCTTTGAACAGCTCGTGAAGCGTTTTGTCCATGGCTGTTATCTTTTCAACAAAGGCGGAATGATTTTTCGTGTAAAAGGTCTTGTTCGTCGGATCTTCGGAAGTCAGGGCATTTAAGATATGGGTTGCCTGGACCATGACGAGTCGTGGAGAGAGCCAGATATGGGGATCAAGACCTTCATGGCCGTGGTCGGTATTTGCTGCATCAGCATCGGCGGCCTCATGAGCAGCCATGGGGATTTTATGGATGCCTTCATCCGTGTGGACGACGCGCATACCGGGGTTGGCAGAGACAATTTTTTTCAGCCAATAGGTTTCAAAGGGCACTCCGATTGAAAAGTAGAGTTTTGCTTTTGACAGGGCAGCCATCTGAGTGGGTTTGGGTTCATAGGTCGCCGGGCTTGCCCCGGGTTTTACCATGACCCGGACATCCACCTGGTCACCGCCAATTTGTTGCACAAAATATTTTTGGGGAAGGATACTGACAAACACAGGCAGAGGATCGGATGCTCCGGCGAGTTGGGCTGTCATAACCATAACCAAAGGCAGACAGATTCTGAAAATCAGGTTTTTCATGACGGTTCCCTCTTTTGTTTTTCTCTACATGCAACTTTATTGCATAATGAAATAATTTCAAGAATTATTTTATATTTTTTGATTTGTGATTGTAATCACACCCTTTGGAATAGGTGAGGCGCTTTCCACTTCCTAAACATTATGCAACTATATTGCATTGAAAAACGACAATACCGGATTGGATTTCAACCCTATATTTACAAGATGCGTTGAAAAGTCTGGCTTCCGGTTCCCATTGATGATATTGAAAATTTTTAAACAGAATTATGTAGAAACGAGGGTATATCCATGCGGACATCAAAAGTAATTCATACGGTGAGTTGCCATGCTGAAGGTGAGGTGGGAGATGTAATTGTCGGCGGGGTCGCGCCGCCGCCCGGAGACACCCTGTGGGAGCAGTCCCGGTGGATTGCAAAAGACGATACCCTGAGGAACTTTATGCTCAATGAGCCCAGGGGCGGGGTATTCCGTCATGTGAATCTGCTGGTGCCGCCCAAACATCCTGAGGCCCAGATGGGATGGATAATCATGGAGCCTGAAGATACCCCGCCCATGTCCGGTTCCAACAGTCTCTGCGTATCTACCGTGCTTTTGGAGGCGGGTATTCTGCCTATGGAAGAACCTATAACTGAGCTTACCCTGGAGGCGCCCGGTGGTCTGATCAAGGCTGTGGCGGATTGTAAGGACGGCAAGGTGCAGCGGATGACGGTGTATAACGTGCCTTCCTTTGCCCAGCGTCTGGACGCATCTCTTGAGGTGGAAGGCATTGGAACGTTGACTGTAGATACTGCCTACGGCGGTGACAGTTTTGTGATTGTGAACGCCCGGGACCTGGGATTTGAGGTGGTGCCGGATGAGGCAAGGGACATGGCGGAAATGGGAATCAAGATTACCAATGCCGCCACGGAACAACTGGGCTTTGTTCATCCTGAGAATCCGGACTGGAAGCATATTTCCTTCTGCCAGATTGCAGCTCCCCTGGAAAAAGAGAACGGGGTTCTTAAAGGAAGGAATACCGTGGTTATTCAACCGGGCAAACTGGACCGTTCCCCCACAGGTACCGGATGTTCTGCCCGGATGGCAGTGCTTGCCAAACGGGGAATGCTCAAAGTCGGAGATGCCTATATCGGGGAGTCTGTGATCGGCTCAAGGTTTTATTGTCGTATAGAAGCTGAAACCCGAATCGGGGATGTGGATGCCATTGTGCCTGCCATTTCAGGACGGGCCTGGGTAACCGGTACCCATCAACACATGCTGGATCCTGATGATCCCTGGCCGGAAGGATACAGGGTAGCCGATACCTGGCCTAAATTGAGGTGAATAATGAATAAAACGATCTGTACATCATATTGCGGACTGGATTGCGAGGCCTGTGACGCCTTTGTGGCCACAAAGAACAATGACAATCAACTAAAAACCCAGGTGGCTCAGAGGTGGTCAAAACTTTACAACCGGCAGGTGCAGGCGTCTGATGTGCATTGCCAGGGGTGTAAATCCAACGGCACCCAGGGCATTTACTGCCAGACCATGTGCCCGATCAAACCCTGCTGCCGGAAAAAGGGGATTGATACCTGTGCCCAATGCAAGGAATTTCCCTGTAAGGATCTGAAAGCGGTGTTTTCATTCTGCCGGGAGGCAGAGGAGCAACTGAGGAAGATGCAGGCTAATTAAGGTCTTCGTTTTCCGTTTTTTTGACCGGCACCTTTAAGATCGGCACCCCTTCTTTTTCCAGGGTTTTTTCTTCTTCCTGGGTGGTGGTGCCCCTTATATTCCGAAAGTCCTTGGCCCCGTAATGCATTTTCATGGCTTCCTTGGCAAAGGAAGATCCCACGTTCTCATAGTTTTTTTCTACAAAATCCGCTACTTTTTCAGTGAATTCCGCCATGACTTCCTGACTGGCCTGCATGGCCTGGCGGGCCTGGCGCGAAGGGGTGGATGACGAGGTTCTGATGGCCACGGCAGAGAGCTTGGGCTCAACGGAAAAGCTTTCACATACCGGACATTGGAGCAATCCCTGTTCTATCTGGTTATCCAGATCGGCCCGGTCGTCGAACCATCCTTCAAAGGTGTGTCCGTTTATACATTCAAGATCAAATACTATCATTTTTTCCTCATCTTAACTTCGGGCGGCTTGGTTGATATTTGGCATCTTACAAACCCCCGATCATCTAACTTCGGTATAAGCTATTTTTGCATTTTTTTCAATTGTGAAATATGCTTGATGTCCTTGTCGGACCGGACACAGGGGAAGAGGCTGTTGTTGGTCAGGCCGGGGTGGACGGTAATATCCAGCCGGGCATTTTTAACGGCTTTCGCCCACATGGGCGTATGGGGAATGGGGGTATAATAGGCCAGCACCGGGAGAATGCCGGTCTGTTTGACCTGGTTCATGGAGGTTTCCACATCGTCAAGGTTCTGGCCGGGCAGCCCGCAGAGCAGATACGCCCCAAGCTGCTCCTTTTCAAATCCGGCAGCCTTTAAACTCTCTACAGCCCTGAAAAATTCATTTTCCCGGACCTTGATATCATGATGGCGGTCCTCTGAAAAATTGGTGGTTTCAAGCCCCAGACGAATGGCCTTAAATCCGGCCTTGAACATGAGATCCGCAGCCTTGGCAGTAATTTCCCTGATATGCAGGGCATTGGGGGTGTGAAAGTTGATATCAAGTCCTGCCGCAATGACACGTTCAAACAGGGGAAAGGCATATGCTTCCGGGCGCACCAGCAGGGCATCGTCATAAAAGGCAAAGTTTTTAACCCCGAATTCATCATGCCAGTGCAGTATCTCCCTGAACACATGATCCGGAGAGCGCCGCCGCAGCTTTGGCTCCAGAAAGGCTGACGCACAATACTCACAGGAGAACGGGCAGCCTCTGGAGGTGAGGAGCGGGGCATAGGCCAGATGATGCTGGAGATCCAGTGCGGGAAACGGGTATGTATCCAGATTATCGGGGTCAGGCATCTTAGTGATCCTAAAGCCTGTAAAGCGCTCGATTAATTCGGGCAACTCATTTTCCCCGGGTCCGCTCACAATATGGTCCGCTCCTGAAAATTCCCGGGCATGGTCGTGACAGAGACTGGCATAGATACCGCCCAGAACAACCGGCACCCCGGGCAGGATTCTTTTGATCAGGTCAATGGTTTCAGCAACCCCGGTGGCCCAATAGGTCATCAGGGAGGTGACCATAATCAGATCCGGCCGGGCAACGGCCTTAAGATCCTCTTCCATTGACTCCACCGGGATACCGTACCGGTTGAACGCCTTGGTTTCATCTTCTAAATGCGGGGCCAGGCTGTCCGGAAACGGAATAGGGGTTTTATCAAAGGGTCCCCGACCGTCCCAGTTGACTTTCGCAGGCTCTTTTCGGTCTGGGTGGAACCGGTCCATACAGTCCAGATAGCTTACCCTCAGCTTGTTCTGTCTGAGGATGGCGGCCAGGGACAGCAATCCCAAAGGCTTTGCCCAGAAGTCAAAGGCTGCAAAATCATGGATCCAGGGATTGACGCAGAGAATATGAGGCTTAGTCTTCAAAATACTTCATTGAGGTTTTTTTCAGTTCCTGGCGGGAAAAAAGCAGGCTGTACTTATCTTCCTTGACCGCCTTGGATATTTTTTTTGCAATTGCATAACATTCATCTTCAGTGCCGGCATGGATCATGGTGTAGAGATTGTTGTTCCATCCCGGGGCCGGGTTCCGGCGATAGCAATGGGTAATTTCCCTGAATGACGCCATGATAGGTCCCACCTCTTCCACCCGCTCTTCAGGAATCTGCCAGGCCACCATAGCATTGGCCTTATACCCAGATTTCTGATGCTTGAGGGTGGCACCGAATCGCCGGATCATCTTCCGGTCGTTCAGATCATTCAATACCTTTAAAAATTCATCTTCTGTAATGCCTATTTTCTCACCCATTTCCTGAAAGGGGCGTTTCACCACCGGAATATCGGTCTGCAGCAGGGAAATAATCTTTTTTTCCAGGTCTGTAAGGTCGCTCATAGAGTATCTATATCACTTTATTTTTATTAAACATTATCAGCTCAGTCTGACCTGATAATGTGACCTATTTGGCCATGGATTGTCAATATTTTGTTTGGGGCGAGCGGGGGGCATTTGGGAGGAGAATTGCGGTTTAAGATGGCTTCCACCGGGCCGAGCAGACCGGACGCGGCTATCACTGTTTTTTAGATGACCTTATTTTGCGCTTCGCTAAAATTAAGGCCATCTGAAAAAACAGCAATTTCATGCCGCTTTCCGGCCTGCCCGACCCTAAGTGCCGAATTTCGAGCTTGTTTTATGTAACGCAGCATGTATCTTAGAAAATTAACATCGCATATTAGTTCTTTTGATTATTTAAAACATTTCTCGGTGACGAGGGGAAGGTTAACTGTCTATGCCTATAATAGTTCTCCAAAACCTATCATCATTTGTATCTGGAAGCTTCAAAACATCGTATAATTCTTCAAGCAAAATGGCCATTTTAGCTGCATCAAATCCAAATAGTATTGTTTTTAACCATAAACACTTTGCATAGATTTTCCCAGCCTGAGACAATAAAGCTAACTATAGTTCAGTGGGTACGGCTCTTTGGATAACAGTACCATTTTTATTGTTAAAATCTGTTTGAGTGAATGCAAGCGCTGCCACGGTTGTATAATTAGAGTGAGCCATTCCTGAAAGCATTCTGTATAATTTTTCACTTGAAAATTGTCTTTCTACAAGCGCAGTAATGTTGGGTTTAACTTGACCGATACCGTTTCTTCGATTCCTTTTGTCACGTACTGATTCATAGCCCAACTCAATAGCTATTTTTTCAATAGAATCTATTCGTTCTTCTATTTCATTTGTTTTCAAATCATTTTTATCATATCTCGCCATTTTTTGTTGTTCTCTGAGAGCCGCATATCTCAGAGAAAGACTTCTGCTGACACGTTCCTTTGAGTCGATACCTATTTCAAAGAGCCAGGAACATATAGCAGATGACTCAAGGAGCCCTCTTGCACATGCCCACGGGGCGATAGCGAATTCTTTTTTTTGTACTAAAGTATCAAGTGCCTCAAAATAATCCGTTGCGGCAATAAGTGCCTGTGATCCCTGGCCAAAAGCCGTTTGCACTGATTCTGGCCTTGGGAACGACTTTGTTTCTCGAGCGACTTGTGAATTGCTCGCAGGCTCGAATCCAGAGTTATCTAAAAAAAATGCCAATTTCGATAAAATTTTTGAATTTTGGGATTTCATCTTTTTTCCTTGAGCTTACTAGTTTATCGTCACTTATCTTTCAGTTTTTTAAACCAGGGCTCGTTGCCGTAGAGGTCGTTGGAGCAGTCCGGGCAGATGCTGTGGCTGAACAGGGCGCCGGAGTGTTGTTCTATATAGGATTCAATCTGGCGCCAGTATCCCTGGTCATCGCGGATTTTTTTACAGGAGGAGCAGATGGGCAGCATGCCGCTCAGGGTTTTAATCTCGGTCAGGGCGGTTTCAAGTTCGTGGATCAGTTTGGTCTTTTCAGCCTCGGTCTTGCGAAGGTCTGTTATGTTGAAAATCGCCCCGATTAGTCCCTGGATCTGTCCGGATTTGTCTGCGTAGGTGGATTTATGGAAAACAACGTGCTGCTGCTCACCGTCAGGTGGTTGTACTGCACTTTCATAGATCTGTCTGCCCGGTGAATCAAACAGTTCTTTATCCTTTTGATAATAAACGTCGGCAAGTTCTTTTGGGGCAAGCTCATATACTGTCTTGCCGATGATCTGGTCTCTGGGGGTTTTGATCATCTCTTCAAAGGCTTGGTTGCAGCCCAGGTATCTGCCCTGGATATCCTTGAAAAAAACCGGGTTTGGAAGGGTTTCCAGCAGGGTGGTCATAAAATCTTTTTGCTTTCTGATCTCATCGTTTTGACGGGCCAGCTCTGCTTCATATCCCTTTCGGGTGGTTTCATAGGTCCATGCCATGAGGGAGACAAGGGCATAGGAGATCAGAAATCTGAGGACCAGATGGGTATCGTAGATGTGGGTGTTGAAAAGCCCCGGCCAGAGCAGCAATATGACCAGTGCTGCCGTGTTGCCTGCCAAAAGCCACGAGGCTGGTTTCAGATCCAGGAAGATATAATAGAGCAAGGGCAGCATGAATATCCAGAACAGATTGTAAGGGGCGCCGGTGCCTGTGGCAATGATCAATATGAAGGCAATACTCAATATCCCTGTGCCGAACGCATAGATCATTTGGTGCTTAACGTTATTGATACCCAGCCGGCTTGCCGTGAGGATGATCAGGATTGTCAGCCCGAATAAAAAACCTCCCCACTGCGTAAGCAGGGCGTACAGCGCGCAGAACATCAGAGCAATGGGAATCCCGATGGCAGTGATTACCTTGAGAAAGTGTGCTTTGCGGCGGTCGTTGGGAGAAATCGGGGCGTGTTTGTCCATTGTCATTCCCTTGTATTGCCGTTTGCCGGGTATCGGTTGGTTGCGTCGGACCAGGAATGAATAATACCAGATAATGGGCGAGAAAAACATGGGCGGTTTTTGAGTTTGGAAAAGGAGGGGGCTGATTTCAATACATCAGCCCCCCTTTTTTTTCGGGATCTGACCGTCTTGGTCTTACAGGACAGGCAAACGCCAAAATGCTTCGCAATTTCTTATGTTCTCAATCCTAATGGTATTTTTTGATAATAATACCCTCTGCTTTTTCGGGAATCAAAGTAAACGGCCCTTCGATTCTTTTATATTTCTCGCGGTTTTCCCGGGCCTGGGCCATGGATTTCCGGATATCCGTGCGTGTACGTCCTTTAGCCATGCTGCGCTTCAATTCCATCTCCGGCCCGCCTGTGAAATATAGAGCTACTTCATCAGAGCGTTTGGTCTCATTGGACCATAATGTTTTAAACCTGTCTCCGGATTTCCCTTTGGTATAAAGGACGTAAGATGTAATCCACCCTGTTTTTTCGCTACCTGCGCGCACGATAAATGCATCACCGGAGGTCAGGTCTTTGACATTAAAAGAGGCTGTTTTTATCCTTGGTTCAGGATCATCCGGTCTGTCCCCGCCCAACCAGCCGAGTTGGGCAGATGAATCGCCGTTGATGGAAAAACCGTATGCATGGAGAATATTAACATCTACCAGGCCGTTGTCATAATCCCGGTTGGTGAGGGGATCTTCACCGTTGCGGGCTGCCGTCATAATGCTTGAGCGCAGAAGCCCGGTATTTTCAACCGGTATTTCCAAAGTTGTTTCGTCTATTGCAAAATTGTTCGAGTTCAGGCTGATAAACGGTGCTATATACAGCCTGTACAGCAGATGTTTGATTTGTTTGTCCACAGTCCTGACCAGAGCTGACCCGTCGCTGTTCCAGTCTTCATAGTGCCGGTTGGCTGCAGGCGGGTTAAAATAGGCAAAAATATCCAAATCCGCGTAATAATCGGTGCTGTCTGCAATGCCCCAATAGTCACAGCGGAAAACACCGGGATAATTCTCACCGTCGCACCGTTCTTGGCTGTTAAACATGAAGTACTCCATGTACTGGATATAGTTGAAAACACCTAGAGGCCCGGGCATCTGTTCAGGATCACAGGTTGTGCACCACGGAAAATCGCTCCAGGCGATAAAGATTCCCTGGGGATAATTTGTATCAAACTGCTCATAGTGATTGGGGAACCAGTCTTTTACGGCCTCTGCCGAACCGCTTATACTGCCCATGCCGTATACTTCAGTTGTGAAGGACAGAATCCCGCCCGGAAAAAAGTCAAGGCCGTGATCCGGATTCTGGCTGGCGCCGATGTACGTATAACTGGTTGTATCGCCTTTGACTGCATACTGGCCGCCATAGATAACTTCATAACCGGTTTCCTGTGAGATATATTGTGCAACTGCATCCTGATACGCTTCATCCATGGTGGAATTATCCTCGGGATCCGGGAATAGATACCATGGCGGATAGATTTCATTGACTCCGGAGTGCAGGCTTTCGACTGTTCCAATATTGGGATGTTCTCTTAAAAACTCGGATACAGCAGCTGTTTCAGGTTCTGAAAACGGATTTGGGCCGGCATAGGTCTGTGCTCCGGAAAGCCAGCTGCACCCTTCATCATTTTCACAGTCTCCCCAAAGCGGTTCACCATAATTCCGGTTTGGGTCGGTTCCCCCGACAAAATCTTCACCGGAATACGGTCCGAACAACCCATCCCCGTCATTGTCAAAACCTTCATAATTGAAGGTGTATAACGAACCGCCCGGCTGGATGCGCCCGGCGCGTTCATCCACAACCGGATAATCATAGTTGCCGTCTTCATACCACGGTTGGACTGCCCGGCTGATTATGCCGTTGTTGCCTGCAGCAACAAGCAGACCGCTCTGGCTTAGAATGCCGAGATCGTCATAATCAATGTCAGGGCTGTCTCCGTCCACAATGCCATCACCGCAGGTATCACAGTCTGCCGCGCCGATTTGGGGTTCATCCACGGGGTAATTGGTTTTTCGCTGTTCTGCATTATGGAGGAATGCGTTGGTCCCGCCGTCCGGATTGACCCAGGGCAAAAGGTAGAACGTACCTGCATTAACAAGATAGGTGATGGCCCTTCCTTCAGGGTCTCTTTTGCCGTATTTATGGATTATTTTGTCGATCAGGCCAAGAACAGCTTCTTTTGATACATGTTCCCGCGCATGATGGGCACCCATGATAAAGGTCGCAGGTTTTGTATCCGGATGTCTACCGGGAATTCCCTCTTTGGATATTCTCAGTATGCGAAGCGGGCGGCCTTCACGGGAGTATCCAATGGGAATTAATTTGGCAATGCGTCTAAGCTGGGGATTGCTGACCACAGCTTGCAGGTAATCATCCACCTCTTCCCAGCTATGGTAATATCTTTTGTCCAATTGGGGGAGCTGGTTCGCTGAAGTCGTTCCTGCAAACACCATGAGGATTGTAATTGCAATTGCTAAGGGTAAAATTCGGCTGGCAAAGTGGCCCACCGGCCGGTGAAAAACATTTTTCTTAGGCATGGTAATACTCCTTTTCAATCTTGTGAAACATGGTTTATTTGTAAACCTGACAGGAACTTACATATTGTCAGGGCTGGGTAAGCATACTTTGAGCGGGCTTTGTGCCGTTGTTCAGGATAGGCATCAATGCCTTTATTTTTATGTTTTCCAGCTTTGGGCAGTCTAAGATTTATCCGGAGATTTTTTGATTTTTTCTTTGAATCCGGAAAAATTGATAATAGAAAATCGAGAATTAAATACATATTAGGAAAGCAGAACAGGTTGTGTCAAGAAACTTAAATTTTTTTATTTTCGAAACAATTTGGATTCTGCGCTGGAGTTTAACATGAGCATCTCCTGAAAGTTATAGCAAATCGCAAAAAGAGGAATTCCGGGCGGAGATCCCGCCCGGAAGATGGCTCAAGCAGGAGAATGTTAATGGCCTGCTTTATAAAGCATGGGGACGGACATGTGGAGAATGCCTTGCAGTACGTACTCGGGATATGCGTTTATAAGGCTTTCAATCATGTCCTCCGGGGTTTTTGATTCCTGGCGGATTGTTTTTACATCTTCCAGATAGGCGATCATATCTTTATAGGTCGAAGATGCACTGGCCGGGGTGCCGTGGCCCACAAGAACGGAAGAGTAGGTCTGATTCGTATCCAGTTTTTTTAAGGTGTCGATCCAGCCGTCAAAGGCATTCTGCCCGAGAAATGCGTGGGTGTTGTTAAAAACAAAGTCCTGAACGATGATGGTCGAAAGTTCGGGCAGTTTTACAATTAACTGGGAGGACGCCTCCCCTGGCACTACAATCTTTTCAAAGACAAAACGGACACCGCCGATGGTTTCTTCACCTGTGGTTAGGACGTTGGACGGAATTATCTTTTCATCGGGAAAGATATTATCAGGATCCTGTTTGTTTTTTATTCCGATAAAAAAGTCTCCTGTTTTTGTGATACCGTCGATGGTCTCCGCCAGTGCATACACCGGATAGTCTGAAAAGCTTTCAAGGCCGAACCAGTGATCCGGATGGTCGTGGGTAATAATGACCCTGTCAACGGGTTTACCCAACTGCTTTATGTAGCCGGCCACCTCTTTGGCCATGGGCCGTATGAACTGGGCATCAATGACCACAAGTGAGGTCGGGGTTTCAATGATCTGGGTGGTGACCCGAACGGCATTTTCAGGAGCGGTATAACTGTGGATGGTGATGGCGTTATATCGGGCAATATTAATGTCTCCCTTGATGGATGTATCCGTTAATGGGGAGAACTTGAGTGGTCCGGCATATCCTGTTGATGAGGCCATCAGGGCCAGGGAAAAAATAAGGGTAATCATCGCAATCGTTTTTAATGCTTTGGATTTCATTTTAGATCCTTTCCTTTACTAATTGATGTTCAAAATATAGTTGTTTTAGACAGTGTCTTTTGTCAGCTTGTGATCGATGTCTGTCTTAACTTTCTGATAATAGTAAAGAAAAGTGATTTGAAATCCAATGTCAGAATGGATTGAAAATTATCATTTTGAAGTTGATGTGGTTTTTTTGAAGGAGGCGGGGCAGGAGTCTCCTGCCCCTTTGTTTATAGTGGCTGAAATGATTTTATGAATCAGGGTTGCCGCTTTCTCATCAGACAATGCCAGCTCCGCGCCGGTGATTCCCGTTTTGAATCAAAGAATGCCGTTGTCAGGGAAAGAATCTCAAACCAGGGCTCCACGGCTTGAGCAATATCAAGAGCCGACCGCATAGGCGGACCTACGTCTCTGGGCGGGGCATCGGCATTACCCAGGAAACTTAGCCAGAGCCCCTTGTCAGCCATATGTCTGTGGGCATTCTTTGCAAAGGCCGACAGCAGCTTCGGATCATCAAAGGAGTGGAAGCAACCCCGGTCAAAGAGAAACATGAAATTTGCTTCACCGGTGCTTTGGGTTAAAAAATCCAGTTCAATAAACCGGATATCTGTTTTGGCGGCCATGGCATTCTCATTAGCCTGTTCAATGGCCAGAGGGGAGAAATCCGCCCCTGTTACCTCAAAGCCCTGCTCCGCCAGCCAGATGGCATTGAAACCTGTGCCGCAGCCCAGGTCCAGGACCTTGCATGGATGTATGTGATAGTCTTCTACCCATTTTATTAAGTCTTTATCCGGCCGGTTCAACTCCCATGGGGTTTCACCGGTTTCATATAAGTGGTTGAAGCGGTCTAATTTGGATTCGGGCTTGGATTCTGAATTTGATTTCGACATGAGGGCCTCCTGAAAGTTGGATGAATAAGAACCTGCTGATGGAGACTATAAGACTGAATAGTTAGAAAATCAAATATCGGAAGAAAGAGAGGAAGGGCTATGATAGCCATAGACCTTCCTCTTCATACTTAGTTATTCTTTTTCTTGTCCGGGAACAATCCCATGATGGCAGCTTCTGATGCCTCACAGATACCCCGTTCCGTAATACACCCTGTGACTAGGCGGGAGGGGGTGACGTCAAAGGCGTGGTTGGCGGCAGGGCTGTTTTCCGGCGGTACCAGAACGTTTAGGATCTTTCCGTCGCACAGTCCCTGGACATAGCGGATCTCATCCGGATCCCTCTCTTCAATGGGGATGTCTTTCACCCCGTCGGTGATATCCCAGTCAAATGTGGATGAGGGCAGGGCCACATAAAAGGGGATGTCGTTGTCCCTGGCTGCCAGGGCCTTGAGGTAGGTTCCTATTTTATTGGCCACGTCGCCTGCCCGGGTGGTCCGGTCTGTGCCCACAATGACAAGGTCCACCATGCCGTGCTGCATGAGGTGGCCGCCTGCATTGTCTGTGATTACAGTGTGGTTGATCCCGTGTTTGCCAAGCTCCCAGGCGGTGAGTCTGGATCCCTGGTTCAGGGGGCGGGTTTCATCTACCCACACATGGATGTTGAGTCCGGCATCAAAGGCCGTGTACATGGGGGCGGTGGCTGTTCCGTACTCAATGCAGGCCAGCCAGCCGGCATTGCAATGGGTGAGTATGTTGACAGGCTCCCCGTTTTTCTTTTCAGCAATCTCTTTGATGATGGAAAGACCGTACTCTCCGATTTTCCGGCAGTTGACCGCCTCTTCCTCCACCACTTCCAGGGCCTCTGTCAGGGCTGCCTTTACCCTGTTCTCATAGTCGGCTTCCTTGATGGCAACTTCCATGACCCGGTCAACCCCCCAGAAGAGATTCATGGCCGTGGGTCTGGCTGCCTTAAGGCGTTCGCATTCCGTTCGCAAATAGGCATCGTCAGCACCCTTATTGTTTTCCTGGACCAGACTGACATAGACGCCTAAGGCACCTGTAGCACCGATCAAAGGGGCGCCCCTGACATACATCTCTTTGATGGCATGGATGGTTGCGTCCACAGTGGTCAGATCTTCAATAATCAGTTCATGGGGAAGAAACCGCTGGTCAATGACCTGGACGGTCTGTGTATCCGTATTAAACCAGATGGGTCTCATCTCTTTTCCATCCACGTTCATAAGTTAAGTCTCCGAAAATTGGGGGTTAAAATAGGTAAAGTTAAAATGTTTTTATAAAATTATCAGCTTCTTTTATGGACCGGTTCATATCTGCAATCAGGTCCGTGACCTCTTTTTCAATGGATACCACCTCATTGCCCAGGGCACCTACTGCTCTGGCATTGAGGTTATGTTTGAGATAGAGTACATAGTCGTTGAGCTTGCCAAGCACCGGGTACATACCCTTGGTGGACTGATTCATGGCGGCAGACAGTTTCTGGTATTTTGCTTTGGCATCGGCCAGGGATGATTTGCTGGAAGATTGTAATCTTTTATCATTGATCTGTTTGATTTCAGTTTCCCATTCGGTAAAAAGATCCGAAGCCACGGTTTCTACACTGGCAATCCGTTTTTCAATCTGGGCGGCCCTGGAATCACAATCCTCGTAACTGGATTTCAGCTTGCTGTAAACCGCTTCCAGATCCCCGCCGTCAAAATTTGTGATTTCCTTGATCCTTGTCAGGGCATCCTTGAACTCTTCCTGGGCCTTGGTCTGGCTTTCCTGGACATCTTCCACATTGTCCTTGAGCAGATGGCGTTTTTCCTTACCCAGTTTTTCCATGGCAGAATAATAGGCAGTGGCGCAGCCGCCGGCAATCATGATAAGGCTCAAAGCAAAGAGCAAATACAATATGGGAGTTATGCGTCCGGGTCTCATTTAAATAATTCTCCTAATCTCTCAGGTTAATACCGAAAATAATTATCATTCTTATATCAGATCGTTTGGATTAAATTAATTCTTTTCTTTGAATAGCGTCCAATCCATTGGGGAGCGCGGGGTACGGGAGAACCTTACTCTTCGTCTGTTTTTTTCTAAAGGATAAGGGTTGACTTTGATTGAAAAATCCATTTATCTGGACATTATCGTTCAATTTTCTTCCTATCCGAAGTCTTGGAGTGTGTTATGAAATCAGAATATTTGGCAGACCTGCCCGATTTTTTAGAGCGCTTAGGGGTGGATGAAGTACCCATGGGGATGTATTTTACCGATAAAAAACCTGATGAAGGGTATTCTCCTGATCCATCGGATCTTCCTACCCGGGAAAAAGAGAAAAATAATGAGGTAGACTGGCAGGGGGTGTTTTCAAAGTTTTCATGCGTCATGGGCAAGCTCTGGCTGGCCCGTAAAAAACAGACCGCTGCCTGGTTTTCGGCCGAGAATTTCGGATGCCCGGGTGGTGCATTCTGGCTGGGATTCAACAAACCACAGACTGAAACCATTATCCATTATGTGTCCACCGGGATTCCCGATCGTATGGAAGGGGAGTTCTATTGTGATTCCCCGGATGTATTAAGGGAAATTTTCAGCCGGGTGGATCCCATGCCGGCCCCCCGGCCCTATTGTGTGTTCAAGCCCCTGACTCAGTTTAATGAAGATGAGATACCCGCTTTGGTTTCCTTCTTCCTCCGGCCGGAATCCCTCTGCGGTCTTCATCAGTTGGCAGCCTTTGTCAGCCATGACCCTGAAGTCGTGGCCTCACCCTGGTCCGCGGCCTGCGGGAGTCTCGGGGCCTGGCCCCTGCATTATCTGCAGAAGGGCGAGCAACGTGCCGTTGTTGGTGGTTGGGATCCGTCAGCCCGGAAGTTTTTTAAGACGGATGAGCTCTCTTTCACCGTCCCCTATGATATGTTTTTAACCATGCTGGACCAATACCCGGATTCGTTCTTAAAGACAAAGACCTGGGCAAATGTTCAAAAAAAGATCAATAAGAGTAAGAAAGCCTGGAATGAAATATAAAAATGAATTCAACCAAGGAGAAAACATGAAATCCAATTTACGATTGATCGTACTGAGTATGGCCCTGGTCTGCCTGATGGTCTCAGGAGCACATGCCTTTGAAATCATCACCAAAAAAGATATTATCCAGGGGGTTGTAATCCGGGAGGATTTAATCAAGACGGCGGATAATGCCATTATCCTGTTTGACTCTTCCTCTTCCATGAACAAACCCTATAAAGATACCGGCATGACCCGGTATGAAATTGCCAAACAGATGTTAGCAGATAGAAATGAGTATATCCCGGACCTGGGATATAATTTCGGCCTCTATCTCTATACTCCGTGGAAAGAGATTTATCCGGTTCAGCCCTATGACCGGGAAAAGTTTGCCAAATCTCTGGAAACCCTGCCTGAAAAAGCCAAAACCGCGACGTTCCTGACAGACGGGCTCAAGCGGTTGGACCGGATTTTAGAGCCCCTTGAAGGTAGGACCGCAGTCTTTCTCTTTACAGACGGCAGTTACAGAACCAAAGGCGGCGGAATGAGGACTCCTTCAGATATTGCCGAATCTCTGTCCAAAAAGTATAACGTCTGCTTCTATATCATCAGCACTGCAGATGACAGTGACAGCGTGGCTATGTTTTCCCGGGTCCGGGAGTTTAACTTCTGTTCCAGGATCATTGCATTTGAGGACTTTATCCATCATCCTCAGTTCAACTCTGAAGCTCTGTTCACGGTAAGGGCCACAAAGAGTCTTATTACACTGACAGACAAACGGGTCGTGGGCATCAAAACCCGAAGCTTTTTATTTAATTTTGATAAAACTGACCTCTCCGAGGATGTTAAAGGCCGGTTGGCTTTCCTGGCAGCCTTTTTAAAGGAAAAGCCCGCTGCCTATGCAGCCATGGCCGGTCATGCCGATGGTATGGGGCCTGAGTTATATAACCTGAAGCTGTCGTACCAGCGGGTGGACAGTGTGGCCCGGTA
>PIVQ01001199.1 GCA_003354055.1 Desulfobacteraceae bacterium
ATCGGCATGGTATCAATGCCGCTGATGACCAGCTGAAGATTTTTTTTGTTCATCAGCGCCTTAAGGGAACAGGCCCGGTTGACCGCATTTACCAAGGTTTCTTTCTCACAGGGTTTTGAGAGATACTGATGGGCGGATTTCACTGATTTCATGATCAGTTCCTGGTCTGAATGGCCGGACAGGATGATTCTGACCATCATGGGGTAACGCTCCTGAACCACTTGAAGCAATTGAGCCCCGTCCATCTCCGGCATCCGCATATCAGAGATAATCACATCAAATGCCGTACCCTCAAGTTTTTTTAAGGCTGCCTTGCCACTTTCGATAAAACTCATATCCCAGCGTTTGCGCAAGGGTCTCAGACTCCTCTGGAGCCCCTTTAAGATATTGGGTTCGTCATCCACAAAAAGAATACGTTGTTTCATTTATCCTTCCTTTTCCGCTCGTAATTTGGGAAGCCGTATAAAAAAGCAGGTCCCCGTATCAAAGTCGGATTCAAACCAGATTTGCCCCTTATGCTTGTCCACCACCACGGATCTTGAAATAGCCAATCCCTGGCCCGTGCCTTTCCCGATTTCCTTTGTGGTAAAAAAAGGATCAAAAATACGGTCCCGGTCCGATTCGGGGATACCGGGCCCTGTGTCTTTTATCCTGATCTCAATCTCATCTTCCCTGTCCCGGGTTTCAATGAGAATCTGCCCCTTGCCTGCGCCCTGGTCTTCCAGGGTTTGCGCCACGGCATGGCTGGCGTTGATGAGCAGGTTCAAAAAGACCTGGTTTAATTCAGCAGAATTACAGTCAACCCTGGGAAGATCACCAAAATCCATGGAGAGTTCCGCTACGTACTTCCACTCATTCCTGGCCACGGTCACGGTGTTTTCCAGAAGTAAATTGATATCTGCAGGTTCATGGGATTCTCCGCCCGGATGGGAAAATGCTTTCATGGATTTTACAATCTTGCTGACCCGGGCAACCCCATCCAGGGACTGATCAATTGCCGCCGGTACCTCTTCCTTCAAAAAATTCAAATCAGCCGTTTCAATCATATCACGGACCTCATCCACCAAATCCGGATCAGGAGCGCCGGTGGATAATGCATCCATAATGCGGTTAAATCCACAGGTGAGGTCCATCAAATCCTTAAATGCATCCTGTAGAAATGCCGTATTATCCCCGACGTATTGAATGGGCGTATTTATCTCATGGGCAATGCCGGCTGCCAGATGGCCGATGGACTCCAGTTTCTGTGCCTGGGACAGCTCCTGCTCCAGTTGCTTGCGGTCTGAAATCTCAACCATGGTACCTTCAATGCCTGAAATCTCTCCTTTTTCGGTGTAGCGCAAATGGGAGTTGACAAGAATATGCCCCACGCTGCCGTCTTTTTTTCTGGTTTCAATTTCATAGGCTGAAATACTACCCTTCTTCAAAAGGACCTCCAGGAGCTTTTCACGATCACGGGGATCCCGGTAAAGTTCCGTCATGGGCATCCCCTCCATCTCATCAAAGGACTCATATCCCATGATGCTGACCACAACCGGATTGGCCATGGTCAATCGCCCCGCAAGGCTGGTCCGAAAAAAACCCTCCTGAATATTTTCAAACAGGGCTTTAAAGCTTTCCTGGCTTTCCTCAAGATCAATCCGGATCTGCTCCAGATAGTCGACCTTGGCCTC
>PIVQ01001200.1 GCA_003354055.1 Desulfobacteraceae bacterium
GCTTCTCTTAGGGAATGCCGTGAAACTTTAAAAAGTTGAGCTAATTTACGTTCCGGAGGAAGCTTGTCCCCGTGCTTGAGTTTACCATCATCAATGAGTAGTTCAATCTGCTGGACAATTTGTTTTTGAAGAGATGTTCTTGCAATTTCCTGAAAGTTGTTGTCGATACCCAAATTTTTATTTTCCATATTTTTCTTCTTTTCAAATTATATTGTGAAGCTCATCTAAAAAAAATAGATGCCAACATAGTAATAATCCCGATAATCCCTGTGATGATAAGGCCATATTTAAGGGTTGCTTTTAACACAGGTCCTTCTTTTCCTGACAGGCCTACGGTGGAACATCCTACCAGGATTTTTGCAGGTGCTATCATACTTCCCAGGGCTCCGCCTGTAGTCTGGGCAGCCAGAATCAGTGGAACGCTTAAACTTGAAAGTTGAGCCGTTCCCTGTTGAAGGGCTGTAAAAACAACATTTGAATTTGTATTACTACCGGTCATAAACGCACCCAACAAACCAATCCAGGGCGAAATTAAGGGATAGAAGGAGCCGAAGACATTAGAGATTCCCTCGGCCAAGATGTATATCATTTGGCAATGGTCCATAATCATGGCAAATCCTACCATACTGACAATGCCAAGACTTGTAGGCACGCCGCTTTTAATCGTCTTGGCGAGGATTATTTTTAATGCCCCCGGTTTATAATATCCCTTTGCCCGGTATACAAAAAAACTTAAAATGGACGAATACAGCAGCAAGGCACCACCATGACCAAAAACATTGATGGCTTTCCCATTACCGGCTTTGGTCACCCATCCAGTAAGCGAAACTATGTCAGGGAAAGGAAAACCAAATTTTATCTGTCCGAGAAAAGCTTTGAGATCAGGAATCATAACCCCTGAGGAGACAATGACAATCAGTATAAAGTAGGCTGATAAAGCCCATCCAAGACTCATATCCGATACGACCTGTGACGGTGGTGTTTGGTTGTAGATTTTCATTTTTGCAACACAAAGGCCTGTTACAAGTCCGACAAGGCTCGCTCCAAATCCCCCTAAAGTCCACATGCCGTTAACCGCAAGGATATACTGGGTGCCGGCCATGGCCGATCCAATAATCAAAATGGCAATAAAACTATGCTTTACCATTTTAAATCCGCCAAAGACATGAACACAACAGATACCGCATAAAAAGGTGGCAATTCCCAGAAGGGTGGCCGACCAGGGTGCAAGGAATGATGATTCAAGGCCAGATACAACCATAAGAGCCTGAAATGATGCCCCCATTGAACCAAAGGTCACCGACCATGAATGCCCTATGGCAGGGACAGCAACAGCAACCACCGGTGAAAACCCAAGACCTAAAAGCAAAGGAGCAATTACAGCAATGGGCACACCGTATCCGGCTACTCCCTGGAGGAAAGAAGCGAATATCCATCCGAATATGAGAATTTGAATGGACTTATCAGCACTGAAGCGTTCAATACCAATTCCAATGGCCTTAATTGCGCCTGTTTCATTGACAATATGATATAAAAAAAGTGCAGTCCAGATAATATACAGGACATTCAGGGAAAGTAATGCGCCCTTCATTTGAGAATAGGCAATAAGCTCAGGATGGGCTCCAAAAAAAAGGAAGGCTACGAAAAAAGAAACAAACCAGCCTGCAGCGCC
>PIVQ01001201.1 GCA_003354055.1 Desulfobacteraceae bacterium
GGATTCAAAATCAGTAGATGCCCCATTGCTGGATTTGGCTTTTTCTTTCATGGGAAATATCGTATTAAATGAAAAAAGCCCAAGCTTATTTATAAATGACCCCTTATCGCTGGATGCTATAAGATTCCATGAATCTGGAAATTTATTTTTAAATGTTAGATGTTTCTTATTCTCGTACATAAAACCCCACTCTTCATTCTTGGATAACCCTTTTAAAAAATACCCGTTTTTGTTCACCATCATGAAGTGGGGAGTAGTTTCCTTTTCATCTCTTAATACATTTAAAAGATTTCTACTCAGATAATTGAAAAGAAGAACGCCTTTTTTCTTCCTTTTTTTATCAAAAACAGGGGTGCCAACTCTGATCATGGGTTTTAACGGTAGCTCTATTTTGCCCTTTTCAATATTCAGGTCCATGGGTGACATAAAGATTTTATTTTTTTCCAACTTGATACTATCTTTGAAATAGTAACGGTTTTTTTTGTTTTGGAGTTTTTCTTTTTTAACAGATACGGGGTGTCCATTATCAAAATTAATTCTGATTTTTTCCATGCCTTGTTCGTTTATATATCTTATTTGATCGTAAACACCTTTAAACTTCGAAAACTGGATTAAGTCATGGACCAAATATTTCCGAGATTCATTTTGTTCCATGTTAACAAAATTCAGTAATTCATGATGATTTAAAATAGAATTAAGGTCACTAAAAATATTATCGGCAAATTTTTCTATTATTTTCTTTTGTGCTAATAGAGAACTTTCAGCCCTGTTTGT
This sequence comes from Desulfobacteraceae bacterium, assembly GCA_003354055.1. The sequence goes on from PIVQ01001201.1 coordinate 775, forward strand.
GAAGATAAAAATTTCGCGTTTTTTTTGGTCGGCATATAACCAGTAGAATATCAGATTAACAAGTAATAACAGAGGGATTATCATGAGAAAAAAGAATCTTTTCAACGGTATTACCGACAAATTTTTTGAATCCATTCTTCCCATATGTTATTCCAAAATTTTTTTTGGCAAAAAAAGATTAACAAACAATAGTAGATCGTAAAGAAAAGGGGAAATAGACTATTAAGGATCGGCTCCAAAATTATGAGAACCAGTTTACAACATACTTGGGTGCAAAGCAAGTTCAACTCCTTATTTACAGCGGTTCTCGGTCACAAATTAATACTGATCCTCCCCCGATATTTTAGACACAGTTAAGCCGCAAATTTTAAAACCGGAGTCCTATTTTATATCAATTGGAACAATTTTACTCACCCAGTCAGGAATAGGTTTTTCTATAAAAGTGTACTTTCCTGACTCCATAGTTCTAAGTTTTTTCTTCAGCTTTTTTTAAAATTCAAGTGCTGGATCCGAGATAATGTCCGCATATTTATAAATATCGCCAATATCCTTTGAAAAATTTTGAAATATCGCCCTGAAGACATCACTTTTCATCTGTTTCAGTGTAATGCTGACGTATCCCGGTTGATGATCGGTAAAAATTGTATAATAATAAACAGCTGAATTAAATGGTTATTTTCAATTTTTATTTGACATTAAAGTCTGCTGCGGCAGATACCTCATTTAAACATCCCATACATAAAAAATAAAAAAGCTACAGGAACTATACCTAAATGAATGATATTATTGCACTCTGGACGCACCCCAGATCCATATCAACAGCGTTTGAACGGGTTATGATGGAACGGGGAGACGTTAATGTACTCCATGAGCCCTTTTCATATCTTTATTACGTCCA
>PIVQ01000396.1 GCA_003354055.1 Desulfobacteraceae bacterium
AAAGCGAACTCCCAAAGGAGAGTAAATATGTCAAAAAGTTCTGTGTTCAGTGTTTGCGGCATGTGCACCGTGCGCTGCCCCATCAATGTTGAGGTTGAAAACAGCCAGGTTACCTTTATCGAGGGGAACCCCCATGTTCCTGCCATGAAAGGGGCTGTCTGCCCGAGGGGTGCTGCCGGTACTGCTCTGCTGCATGACAATGAACGGCCCCAGACCCCCTTGATCCGGGAGGGTGAACGGGGAGAGGGCAAATGGCGCAAGGCTACCTGGGACGAAGCCTTTGATTATGTGGCGGACCGCCTGAACCAGATAAAGGATGAATACGGGGCAAAGGCCATTGCCTTTACCGATCGCGGCGGACCTTTCAGGGATATGCACCGGGCCTTCTTAAAGGGCATCGGCACCCCCAATTATAACAACCACGACTCTTCCTGTGCCCGGAATGTCCAGCATGCCGCTCTTTCTCTCACCGGAATGGGTCGTAAGGCCGTGGGCTATGATTTCAAGAACTGCAAGCACGTGGTACTCCAGTTCCGCAATATTTTTGAAGCGGTCAATGTCCAGGAGGTGAACAACCTCATGGATGCCATGGAAAAGGGCTGCAAACTCTCCGTCATCGATATCCGTGCCAATGTCTCTGCTGCCAAGGCCAGCCGGTTCATGAAGATAAAACCCGGCACCGATTATGCCTTTAACCTGGCCGTGATCCATGAGATCATCAACAAACGCCTCTACGACAAACGTTTTGTGGATACATATGTGGACGGTCTTAAGGAACTTGAGCAGTTTGTTACCTCCTACACCCCGGAGTGGGCTGAGGAAGAGACCGGCATTGAGGCATCAGTCCTCCGCAGTTTTGTGGAAGAACTGGCTGCCGCAGCACCGTCCGTGATCTGGCATCCCGGCTGGATGGCTGCCCGATACAGGGACTCCTTTTACGTCTGCCGCTCCATTTATATCATCAATGCCCTCATGGGCAGCTACGGCGTCAAGGGCGGACTGCCCTTTGTCTCTAAACCCGGAGATGTTGGGGCCAAAGGCCTGAAATCCTTTATGGCGCTTTATCCCAAGCCCGAAGACAAACGGGCCGACGGTGTCGGCTGGAAGTACAAACATTTTGAAGAAGGTCCGGGCCTGGCCCATCTGCTGTACGAAGCCATTGAAAAAGAAGATCCCTATCCGGTAAAGGCCTATATTGCCTATCGCCATGATCCGCTGATGGGATATCCGGAACCGGATCGAATTCGTAAGATGTTTGATAAGCTGGACCTTATGGTTGCCGTGACCTTCAGCTGGTCTGATACGGCCTGGCATTCGGATGTGGTTCTGCCCATGTCCACCTATCTGGAAAGGGAAAGCATCATTGCCACAAAAAATGCCCTTAAGCCACAGTTTTTTATGCGCAGCAGAGCAGTTGAGCCCCGCTACGATACCCTGGCGGAATGGGAAATTGTTTCAGGCCTTGCAAAGAGAATGGGCCTGCCCGAACTGGTGTTTGAGACGGCTGAAGATATGTGGAACTTCCAGCTGGAAGGCACCGGGGTCTCCATTGAGGATTTCAAGGCCAAAGGCATGGTTTCCCTGGCTGACAAACCCATATATAAGGACTTTCAGGACTATAAATTCAAGACCGACAGTGGAAAGATTGAAATCATCTCCAAAAAGCTGGAAGACAATAACATCCAGTCGCTTAAACCCTATGAATCACCCGTATCTCCGAAGGAAGGCGAGTTCCGCATCACCTTCGGCAGGTGCGCCCTCCATACCCAGGGCCATACCGTAAACAATCCCCTGCTCAACGAGCAGATGTCGGAAAATACCCTGTGGATCAATACGGAAGAAGCGGCAAAACTTAAGATCTCCGACGGTGATACCGTCACCGTCGGCCAGAACGGATATACGGAAACCATTAAGGCCCAGGTAACAGACCATATCCATCCGGATGCCATCTTTGTCATCCATGGCTTCGGCCACCGCCTCAAGGTGGAAAGCCGGGCATTCGGCAAAGGCCTGGCAGACAATAAATTCATGTCAGGCGGCATGGATGTCTGGGATAAGGCCGGCGGTGCCATTGCCTACCAGGAGCATTTTGTGACAGTTCGTAAACAATAGATTATCATATCAACCACCCCTCGCCTCCATAGAGGACACTACCCCCTTGCGCCGCCAGTGCAAGGGGGTAGTGGCTTTTCATCATAACACAATATATGGGGGTAGAATTTTATGTTCTTTTTATTCGGATGAAGGCGTATCTATTGATTTTTCTCTTTCTTCAAGAATACGCTTCACAGCTTCAATAGTATTAGAATTGTATTCACCGTTACCCCGATCTTTCCATATTTGCTTTAGCTCTTGGGTCTCTTTTACCTCAAGTTTCATCTTGATTAGGTTAATACCGTATTCGTGCATCCTAATTGCCTCCTGAAGAAAAGTTATTTTGACTCAAAGAATAGCCTATAACAATGCTGATGATTCTGTACTAATTAAATCTAATATGTGCAAAGAAATTTTTATTTTAACAATAACAAATAACAACATCAATTATTCTGAAAGGTACCAATATATAATCCGCTTTTTTAATATCAGACATGCTCAGAAGCGGTGAGGGCAAGAATTCAAGGTGTTATCCTTTCTTTTGTTCAGGACGGTCTCAATTATTAATTTTCTTTTTTTGCTTAAGAATTCAGGGCTTCCCTGATTGACATCTTTTCAGTATATTCATATGACATCAAAGAAATTTTACTGGTAGATTTACTTGATAATAGGGTGTTTTCTAAACTAATTAGGTAAATTTGATATGATAATCAATGGTTCGGATGAAACATGAAATCAAACAAACTAAAACTAAGACCTTTGCGATTTGAAGATGAAGCGTCTTTCAAAAATGCGGTTGTCGCATTCAAAAACGAGATGCTACCTTTTGAATTTGCATTCGATTTTGATGAATCAGTTACCTTCAATGAATATATTAGAAAACTCGAAGGATGGTCTTTGGGCACACTACTACCCGATGAATTTGTTCCGAATACATTCTTTGTCGGGGTTGTTGATCGACAAATTGTTGGACGGTTATCTCTTAGGCATCGTCTAAATGATATTCTTGGGAAAATTGGCGGTCACATTGGTTATGGAGTTATCCCGAATTGTAGACTACAAGGGTATGCCACAGAGATGCTTAAGCAGGCACTCCCGATTTGTTTATCACTTGGAATAGATAAGGTATTGATCACATGTGATATTGATAATTTGGGATCACAGAAAGTAATAGAAAGTTGCGGTGGGATCTTTGAGAATGTAACAGATGATTCACAGCTAAAGGTTCAGAAACGAAGATATTGGATTAATATTCAATAGAGAAAATCCGAACACTGCCATGCACACGAAATTTTAAAAATCTAAAATTCTCTGCCGGAATTCCTAAGATTACGTGCCGCGTTACTGTCGGTCAGGCCGGAACGCGGCATAGAAGGACTGTTTTTTTAAGAACAATCAATAAGTAAAAAATGAGGTGCCAAACAGCGGATCTCAGGCTTTCGAATCGTCTCTGCCTTTAAAGTCTCCGCGTTCATTTGGTATTGTAAAATCAGAACTTGAAAACTTAGTGTATACTCCTATATACTTCAGTAGGAAAAATTAACCCCATCTTTTTTTAAGTTTTTTATAATATATGCTGAAGGCATCTGTATAACCGGTCAGGTTTTACGATTTGTTGTCTGCTATTTAAGGATCTGGGTAATGAATGAAACTGATATTGAAGCCAATTTTCTCAAAAGGGGAAACCCTTTAAAACAATTATTAAGAGCTTCTCTTAATATTCTTAATGCCAGACAGACTGGAATCTTATTCGGAACCAACCATACCAAAATTAAATTTTTACCTACCGCCATGTGGGACAGGGGTATTATCGATAATTTCGATGGCAGGGGATTAAAGGGTCTGATTCTGAAAATATTCGGTAAAAGCATTGTTACTGCTAAGAAATTGAGTCCTATTTTTTTTACAAAGAGGGCATTGCTCAGGATAAAGAAGCCAATGAAGGGATTATCGCTTATATCCTGAGAACGTGTGCGGACTATTACAAAAAGGGTATTAGTGTTATTATCTGTCCTACAATCACAGATTATATCCAAGGCGTTGACCATCGATATGTGTATATCCCCTTCTATAAATATGATGGCACTCATATCAAGAAATCAAAGGAAAAAATCAAAGTTGATACTGAAATAGTAAAACATTTTGGTGCCCGCAACTATTTGTCCATATACCTTCCGGACTATGGTGTTCTGACCATCAATACTGCGGATGAAATCCTTCTTAAAATCCAAAACGACAAATTTGTAAACGAATCTGATTTAACTCAACGACTGGATATCCTCATTAAAATGGTAGAAACCGAAACCCTGTCATCCCTTGGCCAGTTAAGGGGGAAAGCCGGTGGTGAACTTTTAAGACAAAAAGAAAAACACCTTCGCGAGACATCTGCTGAATTGATTAAAAACGAAAAAAAATTCCGAAATCTTTATGAAAACGCTCCGATTGCCTATTTTTCCATTGATTGTGACGGCACGATCCAAAGGAGCAACCGCCGAGCTCAGGAACTGCTGGGGTATGATAAGTCTGAGTTATTGGGAAAGAATGCTGACAGTCTGCTATCAAATAAAGGCGAACTTTCCCGGGTTCTGTATCAGACAAATAAAAGTTTTTCTAAAAAGAACCTTTCTAAAAATAACAATGTCACAAATATTGAACTTCAACTGAAAAGAAAAGACCAGACACATATCTGGTTCAACTTTTCAATTGACACCATTAAAAACGGGTCGGGTGATATTCTTGAATACCGTGTTGCGGCATATGATATCACAGATCGCAAACAGGCTGAGGCAAAAATTGAGAAGGCCAATGAAGAACTGGAATTTCGAGTAGAACAACGAACGGCGGAACTTCAAAAAGAAATCCAAGACCGGATTATGGCAGAAGAAAAATACCGCAGGCTTATGGAAGCATCACCGGTTCCCATAACGGTCTATGATATGAAAGGAAATGCCGTCTATATAAATCCGGCCTTTTCCCAGACCTTTGGATGGAGTCTGGAAGAGTTGCAGGGGGAGAAAATAGATTACGTGCCCGAAGAAGAGATTCCTGCAACACGTAAAATGCTCGAATTGGTCAAACAGGGTGAAGGCCACCATGGATTTGAAACCCGTCGTTATAGTAAAAATAAGAAAATTTTAGATGTCAGCATCAGTTTTGATGTCTGGAGGGGGCATGGCGGTATTCTCAAGGGCAGTGTAGTGATTCTACACGATGTCACCGAGCGGAAACGACTTGAAGCTCAACTTTTACAATCCCATAAAATGGAGGCGATTGGCACCCTTGCCGGTGGTATCGCACAGGATTTTAACAACATTCTTTCTGGAATTTTCTCATTTTCTCAATTGGCTGAAAGGAACATTGAAAATTCTCAAAAAGTAAAGGCTCATATCAGTCAGATCGTCAAAGGGGCACAAAGAGCGGCGGAACTTGTTCAACAAATACTCACATTTAGCAGACAAACCGGCACTCAGAAAAGACTATTATGTCTTTCCTCTGTGGTAACAGATGCGCTGAAGTTACTGCGCTCCTCCATTCCTGCCATCATCGAGATCAGAGAAAATATCACCTCCGAGGCAATGGTGATGGCAGATTCCACTCAGATGCATCAAGTTATAATGAATCTTTGTACCAATGCCTATCATGCCATGAGTGAGAAAGGCGGAATATTGACGATTGGCCTAAAAGAGATTGAAGTATCTGAAAAAGAGAAATTTCGTGATCTATGCCTGATGCCGGGGCGCTATCTTAAACTGGAAGTAAAAGATACCGGGCACGGCATGAGCGAAAAAACTCTGGAAAAAGCATTTGATTTATATTTCACCACAAAAAAAGTGGGTAAGGGCACTGGGTTTGGCCTGGCTCTAGTCCATTCAATCGCCAAGGGACACGATGGGTTTGTGAGACTGGATAGCGTTCTTGGGCAAGGTTCCACTTTTTATGTTTATCTGCCCGTTGCAGAAAAAAAGAACGATACAGATACGATTGAAATCAGGGATGATTCTTCCCTAAGGGGAACAGAAAATATAATGATCGTTGATGATGAAGAGAGCATCCGGACAGGAACCAAGGAATTTTTAGAGGACTGCGGCTATCAAGTCAGTGCCTTTGAAAATGGATTACAGGCCTTTGAAGAATTTAACAAGGATCCCCGTGGGTTTGATCTCATTATCACCGACATGAACATGCCACAAATGACGGGAGAGGAGCTCTCCGTAAGGGTTTTAAAAACCCGGAAAGAAATGCCAATTATTCTATGTACAGGATATAGTGAGATTATTTCAGAGGCCCGGGCCATTGAACTTGGTATTCAAAAGTATGTTCAAAAGCCGATTTTGAGTCAAGAACTTAGTTTCTTCATTCGTGAAACCCTGGATAGAAAAACCAAACAGACAAATTGAAAAAAATGAGGCGTTCCCAATTATATGCCGTGGCCTAATATTTTGTGAGCTTAAGTTTGGCTTAAATCCAGAATAAGGTCAGCAAGGGCGGAAACAGGCTCAAGGGGTAAAAGAGTCATCTGACGTTGTTCCGCCTCGTTCTTATGTTCCTCCGGCAGGTCATCGTTCGACACAAGTGCCGTCACTGTGGGCAGATCCGGAAACAAAGGCGGGCGCTCCACAGCCTTTCTCCAGATTTCAACCTTTGGATAGGGGCCTGAAATCCAGCCTTCAATTA
>PIVQ01000397.1 GCA_003354055.1 Desulfobacteraceae bacterium
CTGGTGGATGCCTCCGAAGGTCCCTTGCCCCAGACCCGTTTTGTATTGAAAAAGACCTTTGAAGCCAATCTGCCGGTGATCGTGATCATCAACAAAATCGACAGAAAGGATGCCCGGACGGATGAGGTTCTGGATATGGTCTATGACCTGTTCATCGATTTGGAAGCCACGGAAGAGCAGCTGGATTTTACCTATCTTTATGCCATCGGCAGGGACGGGATTGTAAAACGGGAACTGGAAGATGATGTGGACGACCTCAAGGTGCTCTTTGATATCATCATTGATGAGCTGCCGGCACCGTCCTATGACCCTGATGCACCTTTCCAGATGCTGGTATCTGATCTGGGATATTCCGACTATCTGGGGCGTCTGGCCATCGGTAAGGTTTTCAACGGATCCGCTGCCTCCAATGCCAGCCTGGTCTGTATGGATGAGACCGACAAACACAGATCCTTGAAGGTGTCCAAGCTTCAGTCCTATGACGGCATGACCCTGACCCCGGTGGAAAAGGCCGATACAGGGGATATCGTGGTATTGTCCGGTATCGACGATGTCAAGATCGGGGATACCATCTGCACCAGGGAAGAACCTCTGGCCCTTCCCAGAATCACAGTGGACGAGCCCACGGTATTTATGCGGTTTTCCATTAATACCTCTCCTTTTGCCGGTCAGGAAGGCAAACATGTTCAGTCCAGAAAGATCAGGGAGCGTCTGTTAAAAGAGACCCTGCTCAATGTTGCCATTGAGGTGGAGGAAAGCTCTACTGACGACAGTTTTGTGGTCAAAGGCCGCGGGGAACTTCAGCTGGCCATCCTCATTGAAACCATGCGGCGGGAGAATTTTGAAATCTGTGTGGGTCGCCCCCGGGTTATCTACAGGGAAGAAGACGGCCAGATTCTGGAGCCCATCGAACATCTGTTTGTGGATTGTGCTGAGAATTTCATGGGTGTGGTCACAGAAAAACTGTCCATCCGCAAAGGAAAGATGACCAACCTTGTCAACAACGGCAAAGGCCGGGTAAGGGTTGAGTTTTCCATTCCGTCCAGATCTTTGATCGGATACAGGGATGAATTTATGACAGACACAAGGGGCACCGGGATCATGAACTCCTATCTGTCCGGCTACGAGCCCCACAGGGGTGATTTCCCCGTTCGGTTTACAGGATCCATTGTCTGTGACCGCAAGGGTAAATCCGTTCCCTATGCCCTGTTCAACCTGGAGCCCCGCGGCCAGTTGCTTATCCCGCCCGGAACCCCGGTTTATGAGGGCATGGTCGTTGGTGAACACAACCGTCATGCAGACATTGACGTGAATCCCTGCAAGGAAAAGAAGCTCACCAATATGCGGGCCTCTGGCAAGGATGATGCCACCACCTGTTCTCCTGTTAAACCCATGACCCTGGAGCAGGCCATTCATTTTATCCGTGACGATGAAATGGTGGAGGTGACACCCGAGTCCATCCGTATCCGGAAAACAGAGCTCAACGCAGGAAAGCGGCACCTCATTGCCGGAAAACTGAAGAAAAAAGATAAGAAATAGTTCAATTCCGTTACAGTTTGATTACCGGCAGGGGGGACCTGTCTGGTACAACGGATATTAGATAGCCGCTATCGGGCCGACCAGCCTTTTAGCGGCTATTTTTGTTTACCGGTCCGGAGTAGCGGATCCCATGTATTTCCATTTTCATATTTTGTTGACTGATAATCCCCGTAATGTCTTTACAGATCTGTCCTCTGGTGCTATTGCGGGAATTGGGCTTTCTATAATTTGATATTTTACTAAAAAATTCCATTTGTTAAATATTACGAGGAATAGAGGGATTGGGTTCATATTAATATGAAAAATAGAGCTTTAATTGCATTAAAAAGAACGATGGGATTATATTCACCAATTTCCGCTGAAACATGGTCAGCGTTGAAAGCGGTCTGCAAATTTGGAGTGATTGATAAACACCAGATTCTTTATCAAGCAGGAGAGGTGCCTACGTCATATTCTTTTGTTTATTCAGGTTTGTTCAGAAATTTTATTACCGATGAAAAAGGCAACGAGTACAATAAGAATTTTTTTGATGAAGGAACTTTTCCCGGTTCAATGGCAGCACTTTTAAATTCTGCACCGTCCCGGTTCACGATTGAAGCATTAGAACCCTCTTCAATTATAGAAATCAATTTTAAAGGGTATAGAAAACTACTGATAGAGAAGCATGATTTAAAACTATTTCAAATTTATTATTTAGAAAAAAATTGGTTACTTGCTAAAGACGCGAGAGAAGTTGAGATAGTCCAGAATAATGCAACTCAGCGGTATAAAAAATTTTTAGAGGATTATCCGTCACTGGAAGAACGTCTGCCACAATATCATATTGCTTCTCATTTAGGTGTAACACCGACACAGTTGAGTCGAATTCGGAAAAAAAGTTGAGTCATCAACCTATGTAAATGACATCGATTATTTTTCCCTGTATTCTTTTCACAATTTGGGTGCTTTATTGAGCTTTTTTGTGTCGCGATGTTTTATTGCCCATTTTCTAAAATGTGCCTGGAGAACAAATATGATTCGATTACAAAGTTCCAATAATATCTATTCGAAACCTTTTAAAGGAGATTCCAACCGCAGTTTTTGGTTAGAAAGCATGCCCGAGAATCCGGTCGTTGCACCTTTACGAGGGTCTAATCGATGTGATGTTGCTATCATAGGCGGTGGTTTTACGGGGCTTTCCACCGCCTATCATACGAGAAAACTTCTCCCTGGATCGGACGTACGTGTGCTTGAGGCAAATATATGTGGTTTTGGATCCAGTGGGCGCAACGGTGGCTTTTCATCAACACTTTTTGGAATGGCCAAAAGCCTGACTGCGCTGATGTACGGTAAAAAACAAGCGATTGCAGCCCATCATTATATGGAAGATGCTGTAGACTATGTGGGTAAAATGGTTCATGAACATGCTATCGATTGTAATTATGAACAAAGGGGTTCCATGCTGGTTGCGACAACACAAGCTCAGGTACAACGAGTCGAGCAGGAGTTACGCATTGCAGATAGCTGGGGTCTTGAAGGAATCGAAGCCTTGTGTGAAAATCGGCTGGCCCAGGAGTTTCACACACGGCGTTATCGTCGCGGTCTGTTCGAGAGACGTAGTGCATTGTTAAACCCAGCTTGTCTGGCGCGTGGCTTGAGCCGAATCGCTAAGGACGCTGGCGCTGTAATCCATGAAATGTCGCCTGTGGTCTCGATTGAGGAGAAATCGACCGGCTTTTGCATTCGTACCCCGAAAGGAGAGTTGCATGCCGACCGATTGGTATATGCAACGAACGCGTACTCGATTTTATTTCCGAAACTGGCTGCTAAACAAACTCCTATTTTCCAGCATATCGTCATTTCAGAGCCGTTAACGGATGCTCAATTAAAATCAATCGGTTGGAAATCCCGATGTGGATTGGAAGATGCCCGTAGCCTGCTTCATTACTATCGATTAACTGCAGATAACCGTATTCTAATGGGTGGCGGGAATATATCACCAACCCTCGGCCGTAAATTCAATTATGACTCGAACAAAAAGGTATTTTCTCATTTAGAGCAGCATGTGATCAATGTGTACCCGCAACTGAAAGGATTAAAGTTTACCCATCAATGGGGAGGACCTGTGTCGATTACAGTAAACCTGTCTCCTGTTATCGGATATCTGGGTCGTAAACAACGGGCGCTTTTTTCGATAGGCTTGATGGGCCATGGGGTGTCAATGGCCCCGTACAATGGACTCTGTCTGGCTGAACTGCTCGCGGATCAAAAAAGCAAACGTACTGAAATGTTTTTTGTCGGGCGCCGGGCGATTCCCTGGCCGCCGCATGTGATCCGTTTTCCAATACTGCACGGGGTTCGTGGCTTGTTAAAACTCGAAGACCGGGTGCGTTGGGGGTAAGGGACGAAATATCAGGCCCCATGATATTTTCTTGATGCCCAATTACAAATTATGATATCCTTCATGGACTGTCGCGAAATCTAAAATCTTGGAAAATAATCGGTTTTCCCGGTTCCCTGTGGAATCAGGTGTTTTAGTTCAATGAAAAAGGAGGATTCATGAAGAGATTTTCTGTTTCAATTTTGATGGGGGTGTGTATGGTGTTGCTGCTATTCGATATGGTCGCCGCAAAAAGCACGTCCATCCTGATCATTGAAAGTTATCACTCCGCGTATTCCTGGGATAAAAGCTATATTCAGGGCATAAAGGAGAATATGAAAGGTGACTACGAATTTCATACCTTTCAGATGGATACCAAGAGAATTCCAAAATCAGAATATGCAAAAAGCGCCCAGAAAGCCTGGGCCTATTATCTTGAAGTAAAACCTTCCCTGGTTTTTATCGGCGATGATAATGCTTTAAAATATTTAGGCGAAAGATTTGCCACGGTTGAAACACCGGTTGTTTTCTTAGGGATTAATAATAATCCCAGAGCATATAAGGTTATGAACGCGACCAACATAACCGGTGTGCTTGAAAGGCCTTTGCTGAAGAGATCAATCGTTGAGATGGATAAGATTCTGGATATGAAAAAAATCCTTGTTTTATTTGACTCCGGAACAACCTCCCGGGCCACCTTTGAAGAAGTCTTCAGCGGTCAGGAAAAAATGAGTGTCGGTGGTATTCAGATTGAGATGAAATTGATCGGTGCCTGGGAGGACTGGCAGAAAACCGTTACGGCATCAAAAAATGAGGGGTACGATGCCATGGTGATCGGGTTGTATCACACCATACAAGATAAGGCCGGTAATCATATCCCGGCAGGAGATGTCTTGGCCTGGACATCTGAGAATACCCCCATCCCGCCGTTTGCCTTCTGGGATTTTACCGTAGGCTCGGGAAAGGCCATCGGCGGTTTAACGCTCTTTGGTAAGACCCAGGGCAAGGCTGCAGCCCTGATGGCCCTTAAAATCCTCAATGGCACCCCGCCCAGTAAGATTAAGGTCCAGACCGGAGAAAAGGGGAAACTTCTATTCAGCAAATCTCAGTTGAAAAAGTATAATATTGAACTGCCGGAGGGCGTTGCATCTAAGGCAACATTTGTGGATTGATTCTCCTAATGAATCAACGCATGGTGAATTTCAGCGCCGTTCCATGTATCTGAAATAGTAGAGGAGGGCCAAAGGCCCTCCTCTAAAAAGAAAGACTGACAGTTGTTAAATGCCGAAATCCTTACCATAATTTTCTATAACAAAATCTATATCTTTATCACCGCGGCCGGAGAGGTTAACCAGAATGGTTTTGCCCTTGCCGGCCTCTTTTGCCAGTTTTACGGCATAGGCCATGGCATGGGCGCTTTCAATGGCCGGGATAATACCATCGGTGCGGGAGAGTTCAAAAAAGGCGTTGATAGCTTCATCATCTGAAGCGGTCACATAGTTGACCCGTCCCAGGTCTTTGAGCAGGCTGTGCTGGGGGCCGACACCGGGATAATCCAGGCCGGAGGCCACAGAGTAAACCGGCAGGGGCTCTCCTTTGTCGTCCTGAAGCAGATAAGAGGAGAATCCGTGGAGTACACCGGGTTTGCCCAGGGTCAGCGTGGCGGCATGGTCGCCGTCCTTGAATCCGCGGCCTGAGGGTTCTACACCGTAAATATCCACATCCTTGTCGTTAAGGAAGGCTGAGAAGAGTCCCATGGCATTGGAGCCGCCGCCTACACAGGCCACCAGGTTATCCGGCAGTTTGCCGGTCATGGCCTGGAACTGTTCCCTGGCCTCAATGCCCACGATTTGCTGGAAATCCCTGACCATCATGGGAAAGGGATGGGGACCGACCACTGAGCCGATGGCGTAAAGCTGTGAGATAGGATCTTCAAGATAGGCTTCAAAGGCTGCATCAACCGCATCTTTCAGGGTCTGGGTGCCTCGTTTTACCGGTATCACCTTGGCGCCTAAAATTTTCATTCTGACCACGTTGGGGTGTTCTTTTTTAATGTCCACAACCCCCATGTAAATATCGCATTCCAGGCCCACCAGGGTGGCGGCCGTGGCCAGGGCAACGCCGTGCTGGCCTGCGCCGGTTTCAGCAATAAGTTTTTTCTTGCCCATGCGTTTGGCCAGAAGGGCCTCGCCCAGGCAGTGGTTGATCTTATGGGCGCCGGTGTGGTTCAGGTCTTCCCGTTTCAGATAGATATCGGCTCCGCCTGCTTTTTCAGACAGGTTTTTGCAATGGAACACAGGAGACGGCCGGCCGGTGAAATGCTTGTTCAGGTCTGCCAGTTCTTTTAAAAATGCGGGGTCGGTTTTGATGGCTTCATAGCTTTCGGTGATTTCATCCAGAACCGCCTGGAGCTGCTCAGGAACATATGATCCGCCGTATTCGCCAAACCGTCCTTCCTTGTTCGGAAGGGGGGTGTTTTCAAGGGTCGTTGTATTCTCCGTCATGGGTGTTGTCTCCTTATGTAAAATTTCATTTGTTTCTAAAGATAGAAACATATAGACGGAAAGAATGTAAAAATCAATGGTTATTTGAATAAAAAAAGGCCGGTCATGGAAATTTTCCACAACCGGCCAGATCTGTTACGTCATTAAAAAAAATGGCGGATCAGCTGTTGATGATTTTAAAATCAGAGCCCTTGGGATGATCTGCGGCAAACTGACTCAGCCGTTTTTCTAAGTCAGGGAATCGCTCTTTTCCGGTCAGGGATACACAGGCCCGCAGGCCTTCGTGGCGGTCACTGCCCGTAGTGGTCAGGGAAATGGCGGATATACCGTAATAGAGCATTTCTTCCACCAGTTCTTCACC
>PIVQ01000398.1 GCA_003354055.1 Desulfobacteraceae bacterium
TCATCCGGGTGATGAAATTTTCTTTATTATCTGTTTCCGTAACAATTGCATTTCCGTTCGTATCGGCAAACAGGTTATGTAATGAATGCCCAACAATATTCTGAACCCATCGTTTTTCGGTTATTACCCTTTGGACATCTTCTACATCGGGATATGTGGATAGTGTTTCATATGGATCGTCTATGCGGATTTCATTGTCATTTAATTCCTCAACGCCTTCAATATGTGGCTCAATTTCCTGGCAGGCACAAAATAGCCCCTTATCATTCATTCCGCATGTCTTTGCAAAAAAATTCTTAAATTCAGGTTTTTTAACCGTTTGTTCATATAAAAAGGACAGATGAAACACATTCATTCCGGAACCTGATTCAATCAAGAATTTAAGTGGGATGGAAAAATAGTCGAAATTCATGCCGTAAATTATCTGAGGACCGTAGAGTGCAAAGCTAGTGCATGCAAAAGCCGATGAAGTGAAACCAAAGATTAACAGCAATAAAAGTATAAATATTTTTGATATCATGACACCTTCTTTACTTTATTATGGAACAGCTAAAACGGCACAGTTACAAAGATCTTCGCTTTCAAAAACAGTCATGTCCCCTGCACCCAATCCCGGCACAGGAAAAACACGGACAGTTAATGGTTTGTTTAAACGATATGCCATTGTACCCGTGTCTCTCATGAGTGCTGATATTTTTTCTATAGAAGTATCGCCGGGAATTGGTACAGTATCTAAGCCGATACCACAGACTGAGCTATAAGTTAATAAAGATCGAATGTCGAAATTTGAGTTAATGGTTCCCTGAGCTAATCCTCGATCTTCTGTTAGTGCAAGCATAAGCCCGGAGAAACCAACCAGATCAACATTTTTAATGGATTTGAATACTCTGGTTAATAATGATGATGCCTCAACGGTACCTGATGCGCCAAAATACTCAACCCCCATCTGTTCATAGACTTCGACCATACTTGCGCAGTTTTTAGAGGGCGCAGCCGAGCTATCAAAGCCGGAAAAGGAAAAAGGCATATCAATTTTTGCCTGATCGATTATGTTTTTCATCTTTGAAATATGGTGTTGAAGAGCTATACTCATGGCCTCATAGTAACCTTTGAAAAGGTCATTATGATTTTTAGTATCTACGGTTTGATTGAAACTCTTAAGCGAATAGACCAGTAAGTCGGGTGTTTCCAGACCAATAACAAAGCGGTTCCCAAGTTCTTTTCTGTGATAGCTTGCAGGAAAGTAGGGTATAAGCGGATCACAATTGAAATTAACTGTGAAGTTGAAGTTTCCTTCACCTCTTTGTGTGATATTACTTATTTTTTTAACTGCTTTTGCTGACAGCTGAATTAATTCGTTGTTAAGAACACCAAATTCATCGAGATCTACATTCACACATACGTTGCACAAATCCCCAAATTCTTTGACTAATTCAGGCAGAATTTCGATTTCATTCTTCGTTACAGCTTCTCCAATGGCAAATCGAATTCGTATTCCGGACATATCAGAGGAACTTAATAATTCGCTGAGATACTGCAAATCATTTTTTGCGCTCTCTATACTATCTGTATTGAGATACTCTCCAAATGGATTTGTTACAATTCTGATCGATTGAACCTCGTAACCATTTTCCTGAAATTCGGTAGATAATTCAGAACAGAACTTCGATGCTTTAAGAATTTCCTGCTTCCAAATTTCTTTGTCAGTGGTCAAGGATAAAAATGTGGTTATCGTTCTTACTCTACAAAGTTCAGTATTTTTATAATTCAATTTGTACTTCCTTTTGGTGCATCTAAAAAACTTATCAGCAGTATCGATTTTATCATGGCCCAGCCGGTAACACATAGTTTTGATGTTTAGTTTCTGCCCTTCAAGGTACCAGTCGCGCAATCCCACGGCAAGCGTATACTATAAAATTGTATTTTTATTCCCACGGCCATTACACCACGAAAGCCCCAGTCCTGTACGTGTACAGGGCTGGGGCCATATTTCCGTCTTTTAACAATTTTTCTGTTTTTATTAAGGCGATATTACATAAATATAAACATCATACGGTGCAAATGAATCTTCCAGTTTCCCCTGGCTGTTAAAGGAGATATTTCTATTTTCTTCAAACACAGTTACATTACCGGCAGTCACTCCTTCAATATCAAATACCGCATTCACAGCATAATTTTGAATCGGTGCCGGAAGCGTATGTGCGCCATCATAATCCTCAACTTCACAGTTATCCAGAGTAACAGTTGGGCCTTCATAAACGCTGTGCAGCGTTAGTGTGCCGCTGGTGCCGTCCCACGTCACTTCCCTGACCCTGTGGTATGTAGTTTCTCCTTTTTTATTGATATGCAGGCTGTCATACATATCATCCCTCAGGTCATAATTATAATACGTGATTGTTTTTGATCCGTTTACCCATTCCAGGGTCAGATTGTTTGTTTCCCAAAAGGCAGCACAGTCCGTACCCACTCCGGCTTCATTTGAACTTGTTGATGTATGATCGGAAATTGCACGATAGGCATTTCCATTATTCCTGATCTGATCACCCGTTGAAAAAGACATTCCGTTTTCCCAATCTGACAAATCAGCCAACTGAAAATCTCTTAGATCCTGAAAAACAACATTTCCCTCATCAATTTCAGACACGCGCACGGCAAACAGATAGGTCTCACCGTTATATTCCCTGATCATTGTATCGATTCTGCCATCCCCGCCTGTTATATCAACGGTTACCGCTCTATCGACTTCAGGCCCTAAAACAACAGGTGTCAATTGAGTGATCTGGTCCACAAATTGAGCCATAACCTCAAAATTCTCAGGAGGGGTGCGGGCATGATAATGAAACCAGTTGATCCCTTTTGAGCCATGCACAACATTCTGCCAGATATTCATCCTTAATTGTGCAGGAGACGGAGGCCATGGTGTGGGATGCCTTAAATAATTAGTTTCATTTATATCCGAGGTTTCAACCCATGACGTAATGGGAACCAGGTTATATGTTTCCTTTTTAACGTTATCAAGTACGCTTGCATTTTCAGCAAAGCTTGCGCCTCTTCCATGGGGGGCGGCCCATTCCACAGGATAGTAATCGACACTGTAAACATCAGCAACCGGAACGCCGTTGTAAGGATTAATCCCTTTGCCGAACTCAATTGCATTATAATAATTTGCATATCTTCTTCTTCGGCTTATCCACCAGCCGATTGAATTGTCAGAATAAGAAGGACCGGTGAAGTTTGTCCCAACCAGATGATGGGGATCAAGTTGATGACATTTATATGTCCAGGATCTTATTACAGTTGCCGGGCAATAGTATTCATCGCTATGTAAATCAGGTTCGTCACCCCAATGCCATATCATCATGGCATCATTATCCTTGGTTTGCGTTACATACTCTTCAAGCATGCCAATGTCAGCGTTTCTCCAGTATTCTCTTTCATTTGATCCCTCCCAGCGGGTTGGGCCGATGGATTTAAGGTTGTCGGAAACATTAATATAATCCTCCCAGATCTGAGGAGACATTTCTTGAGGCCAGAACCCTTGAATCTGCAGGACATTAATGTATTTATTCTCTTCCCATTCATTAATATAAATATCATTCAGCCCGCATGGGCTTGTCGGGAAGAATAACTCACCATTAACCACAATGGCATTATTTTCATCAATACCGACATCCGGAATTCCCGGATAAGATTTAGAAAATTTTTCAACGACTTCATCTAATACAATGCCGCTTGAATCTAACAATTGAGCGGTTAATGTATAATTGTCCGCAGCAAGGATTGAATGGTCCAGTAAAAATTTTTCCTCAGCCTGTAAATCGGTTTTGTCAGCCAGAATTTCTGAATATCCATCATCACCGGCAAGGGTTACGTTTAGTCTGTTTTCAGAGTTTAATGTGATTTCGCCCGGTATCTGAGCGTAAATGTACTGTCTGATATGTCCGTGAAAATCTGCATGCCACAATTCAAAACTCACAAACAGCTCTTTTTCGCTCAGGGCTTTATCATAAAGCTTAAATTCATCTATATATCCATCAAAAATCTGATCACCATTATGTGTCGCACCTATAAATAAATCGTTGAAGGAATCAATTACATCACCGGAATGTTCCTGAGCGGCAATTTCAATGCCGTCGACAAATACTTTTATATATTCCCCGTCATAAGTTAAAATATAATGATGCCATGCAGTGTCATCATTTCTTGCATAATAAGTTGCAGAGCCTACACCATCTTCCGTTCCTGCATATCCTCTGACAAACCTTCCATCTGGTGCATCCAGTCTCATTTGAAAAACCGTTGACCATTTTGTGGTATCATATTTATGAAAAAGATACCCCATGGTGTTATAAGCTGCCTTTTTAGCCCAAAGGGATATTGTAAACTCACTCAACCCATTTAAAGCACCTGTTGGATCTTCGACTTGTATATAATTCCCGCGGGTTAAATCTAAAGCCCGGCCTTCAACTCCATCTGCAAAATCAATAGTTCCTCCAGGACTGGTAACAGACAGCCCATTTGATGATTGATCAACCAAGTCATCTTGAAATTTAAGATCCAGCAGTGGTGCGAAAGAAGGCCTTGGAGGTAATTTCGGATATTCTCCGGTAATTGTAACAGTTGCCTCGGCCATAGAAGAATTGTTATTTATATCTGTTACCGTTAGTGTAACAGGATAAGTTCCCGGGATCATATAAATATGGGTTACGGTGATTCCCCCGTGAAGCCCGGATTCAAGGCCGTCCCCAAAAGCCCATTCATATCTGGCATGTATTTTATCGTCCACATCAAAACTTGAGGCATCAAAGAAAAGCTCCTCACCAACACGGGCATGCAATCCCGGTTCTATGTGAATCCCGGTTTCTTGTTCGATATAAGTACCAAAATATGAAGCAAATCCTGCGAAATCATCACTGGTCTTTGGGCTGGCCGCAAATTCTGCCAAATCCATGCCGTCCACATCCCAATCAGTATCAAAATCATATGTTACATCAGCAAGAGCACTTCCGGATATAAACAACACTGCTGTCAGAATTAAAATTACTTTTTTCATAAAGTCCTCCATATTGAAATTGATAATGATAATGTCCTCCAGCTGCAAGAATATTACCTACGCAGAGCTTATTGTCAGAAGCGTTTGAAATTATAGCTAATATCGATGAGGCATCCCCTTGGGAGCATCACAATTTTAAAGAAACAAAAGGCAAACACTATTTTTATGTAGGATTTTTCCTTCAGAACGGTGTTAGAAAATTGTAATTATCCTGATCCCTCTATTCGATTCTTTGAAAGAAAATTTATAATCAATTGAAAACAAAAGATAATTCGACAATCATTGGCAACCGCCCTGCCTGTATGAAAAAACCAACATCACTCTTAAAGGCAGTGATTCAAGGATTCCATCAACGAGGTTGACATAGTAGACGACCGGTCATATCATATGCTTTATGGTAAAAAAACAGACCCCAAATATCAAAGATCAACTCCTGGACCAGGGCATCCAGCTGGTCACGGAAAACGGATACCACGGTACAGGTCTGAAAAAAATCCTGGACACGGTAAATGTACCCAAGGGCTCTTTTTACAATTATTTTGAGAGCAAAGAAAAATATGTGGCTCAGATCATCAAACGGTACAGCGAAAATCTGCTTAAACAGGTTGACGAATATATTGAAAACACGGATGACGATCCTTTGACAGCCTTAAAGAATATTTTTAACATGGCGATTCTTCAACTGGAATCAAAGGGGAACCAGGGGTGTCTGACAGGCAATCTGGCTGCAGAGATCGGGGGATCCATCACCGCCTGTCAACTGGCCTTAAAGGATGCTGTCCTGTTGTGGAAGTTGCGACTGTCAGATCTCATTGGAAAAGCCCAGGAGAATGGCCAGATCAGAAATGATCTCCAGGCTGACCTGCTGGCAGATATGCTCTGGGACATCTGGCAGGGTGGGCTGCTCCGGATAAAAATCGATCATGATACCCAATATTTAAGAAAAATTATAACCACCACTCTGGATACCCTGTTACGGTAAAAAAATTTACAACGCTATTAAGACGACCGGTCTATTTACAAGGAGAACAATATGACACTTTCAGCCAGCATCACATTACCAAACAGCACCAAAATTAAAAACCGCCTGTTTAAATCCGCCATGAGCGAACAGTTGGGTGACAAGGCCCACAATCCTACCGACAATTTAGCCAGGCTCTACCGGACCTGGGCGTCAAGCGGCCTCGGTGTATCGGTTACCGGTAATGTCATGGTAGACAGAACTGCACTCGGAGAACCGAGGAATGTTGTTCTGGACGAACAAAGCGACCTTGAGGCCTTCAGAACCTGGGCTGAGGCCGGTAAAGAAAACAATACCCAGCTCTGGATGCAACTGAACCATCCGGGTAAGCAATCTCCGAAATTTCTAGATACCGAACCTGTTGCCCCGTCAGCCGTTCCCCTGGAAGGCGGACTTTCCAAGGCGTTCAATATGCCAAGGGAGCTGACCGAACCTGAAATTTTCAATATTGTTCAACGTTTTGCCGTCAGCGCACGTCTGGCCAAGGAAACCGGGTTTACAGGGGTTCAGATCCACGGGGCTCACGGTTATCTTGTCAATCAGTTCCTGTCTCCCCATCATAACCGACGGAAGGATGACTGGGGCGGATCTTTGGAAAACCGGATGCGCTTTGTCGTGGAAATCTACAAGGCCATCAGAAGTGAGGTGGGAAAAGAGTTTCCCGTAGGCATCAAACTGAATGCCTC
>PIVQ01001202.1 GCA_003354055.1 Desulfobacteraceae bacterium
CCGTCCTAAACTGCCTCAAAATTTCGAAAAGGAGAGAAGAACAAATGGAAGATATAGTCACACTGACATACAATGGAAGGCAGATCCAGCTTCCGGTGATCACCGGAAGTGAGGGCGAAAAAGCAATCGATATTACAAGACTGCGGGCGGAAACCGGGTTTATCACCATGGATCCTGGTTATGCCAACACCGGCAGCTGCATGAGCAGTATTACTTTCATGGACGGTGAAAAGGGCATCCTGCGATACCGGGGCATCCCGGTGGAACAGCTTGCCGAGCAATCCACATTCAAAGAGACCGCCTATCTGCTGATCCACGGCAGGCTCCCCAACCGGGACCAGTTGACCCAGTTCTCCATCCTGCTCAACGACAACAGTCTGGTCCATACGGATATGAAATCCTTTTACCAGAAATTTCCCAGGGCCTCCCATCCCATGGGCATTCTTTCCTCCATGGTCAATGCCATGAGAAGTTTCTATCCGGAACTGGACAGCCAGGAAGAAGAGATCACCCTCACGATGACCCGCCTCCTGGCCAAGATCAGGACCATGGCGGCCATGTCCTATAAGATTTCCCGGGGCCATGAACTGGTCTTCCCCCGCCCGGATCTGACCTATTGTGAAAACTTTCTCAACATGATGTTTGACACACCGGTAAAACCATATGAAATAAACCGGTCAGCGGTTGATGCCCTGAGGGTCTTCTGGATTCTCCATGCCGATCATGAACAAAACTGCTCTACCTCTTCCGTCCGCATGGTGGGCAGTGCCCGGGTTAACCTTTATGCAGCCATATCCGCCGGTATTGCCGCCCTGTGGGGCCCGCTCCACGGAGGGGCCAACCAGGCAGTCATTGAAATGCTCACCCAGATTCAGGCGGACGGTGCCAATTTAAAAAAAGCCATCCAGAGGGCCAAGGACAAAAACGATCCCTTCCGCCTCATGGGTTTCGGTCACAGGGTTTACAAGACCTACGATCCCAGGGCCACGATCATGAAAAAAATGTGCGATGAGCTGCTGGAATCCATGAAGATCAATGACCCGCTTCTGGATATTGCCAAAGAACTGGAAGAGGTCGCCACCAAAGATCCCTATTTTGTGGACCACAACCTCTATCCCAATATCGATTTCTACAGCGGCATTGTGCTGCGGGCCATCGGCATTCCCACCAACATGTTCACGGTGATGTTTGCCATCGGCCGCCTTCCCGGATGGATTGCCCAGTGGAAGGAGAGCATGGATGACCCCAAATTAAAGATATGCCGCCCAAGGCAGATCTATACCGGCAAGCAGGAGTTTGATTTCATTCCCATCCACGCCCGAAAGTAAACCCAAAAGGCCAAGGGGAAATTCTTCTCCCCCTTGGCCGAACCCATCTACGCCCCCGGTCCCCCCAAACTGCCTTACTGCTTAACTCCATATAGGCCATGTAATCCCGGCATGTACCCAATTGCAGCAATTCTCAATATGGTGAGATGCCCAAAAGCGAGAGCGGCGAGAACCGCTCGATCAGCGAGAGCAGCAGGTGGAGAACCTTCGGTTGGCCTTTTTTTTATAGTAAGTGCTGCCGGGTAAAAAAAATGGTGCGCGAAGCGCCACAATAACTGTTCTCGCGGCTCTCGCTGTTCCAGCTGTTCTCGCTATTTTACCTAAACATCCAAATTGA
>PIVQ01000399.1 GCA_003354055.1 Desulfobacteraceae bacterium
AGAGAGGAAGTGCCGTGGGCAATGAGATTACCGGCCTCATCCAATACCCTTGCCTCAGCATAGGAAATTGTTTTCCCCGGCCGGATGCAATGGCCCTCTGCTGTAAGACGCCCCTCCACCACTGAATTCAAATAGTTGAGCTTCAGATCAACGTTCACAAGTCCCGCATCTTCGGGCAGGCGTAAAAACCCGGCCCAAAAGGTGGCCGTGTCAATGAGGGTGGCAATAACACCGCCATGGACAATACCGTAGGGCTGGAGATGGCAATGGTTCAGTTCCATGGCGATCTTAGCATTATCATAGCTGATCTCCGCCAGGGACATGTGCATGTGATTGGGATAGGGGCTTGTGTTTACAACATCTTTCAAGGCCCTGATAAATTCAGGATTAGGCGTTTTCATGGGGCTTCCTTAGGAATCGTTACAAAATAACTTGATCTAAATTGTTTCCAAAACCCCTTAAAAGACTGGGTATTTTGAAAACAAAAGTTCAAGTAATTTTGGAGCCGATCCTTATCTATTTTTCAAAGTACATGCCCCCGGACCCAAAGTCCGGGGGCACGATCATATTACACCCTTCTCTTCAATGGCGTCAATCCGACGAGTTTAATCCGGCCAATTCAATCCGCAGCGACCGCTTCCAAACGGCAGGGCACAAACCGGTGAAGCGGGGTACCGATGGGATCCCTGTGAGTGTTCAGGGTGAGCCGGTTCACATTGATGCCGTGGACCTCACCATTATAGTTGAGTCCGAACCCGTGTGGAATCAGCACCATCCCCTGTCCGACCTGCTCACTGACCTGAATCTCTCCTTTTTCATTGCCTGCGACTGTGAATATAATTGCCGGCTGACCGTCTTCAAGTCCCAGTTTCTTTGCATCAGCCGGACAAACGGCAATGGAACAATCCCGCTTGCCCGCGTTCCACTCAGGATTCCGCATCAATGAATTCATGTTGAACCGGGTATGCCGTCCGGCATTGAGAATCAAGGGGAATTCATCCGGCATTTCAAGGTCCCGGGCCTCATCCTCAGGATTCAGATGGCAGACCTGATCCGCCAGTTCCGGGATATAAATCTCAAGCTTTCCGGATTCTGTCTTGATATCTGCCATGGGATTATCTGTATCAGCGTTGCCCACCCACAGCCCCTGGGGAGTATCAATCAACGCCTGAAAAATCTTATCCCCCTGGAAAATATCCGGTTCAAATCCGGCCCTGGACCCATGGGCCTTAAATTGTTCCGGTGCTGTCATAAGCAGTCCCCAGAGAGCGGCTTTGGCCGCACTGTCCCACTCGGCACCAAGGGTCTTGGCCAGGACAAAGGGCATGGCCTTGAATGCCCGTGGTTCTTTTGAGGCCCAGGTCATGAGTTCCCCGCCAAAGGTCAGGCGGTCCCCTTTGGCTGCCTCATACAGGCTATCCGGAATCTCCGGAATAAGCCCCAGGCGGTCCGCCATACGGGTATGGATCTGGGCAGCTTCCAGACATTCGCCCGGCACCGGCACCACAGGCCTGCGCAGCTGCATATAAATTTCCGGATAGGTCCAGGGAAAAAAGGTGGTGTCCCAGGACTCGTAAAAGGACCTGCAGGGCAATACATAATGGGCCAAACGGGCCGTCTCGCTCATGACAATATCGTTGACCACCAGCAAATCCAGACTTCCGAATGCCTTTTCATAGGCCGTAGTATCCGGATAGGAACGCAGGGGATTACAGGCAGAGACATAAACCGCTCTCAACCGGTCCGAATGGTCGGACATAATCTCTTCGGGCATGACGGCGGGTGGAAACGAGCCGGCAGCTGCCGGTGGCATGTCCGTAGCAAGGGTTCGCCAGACCTTTGGACTTCGCTCATCCGCATGAAATCCCATGGGCATGACCATTCCTGGAATAAAATTTCCGCCCGGGGTCTGAAACACACCGCAGACAGCGCCCAGTATATAAAGGAAATAGGAGTTCAGGGTGGAGTGCCGGCCCATGTAAATGCCTAAGTCCTGATGAAAACTCCAGCGTTTTGTGGCCATGAGTCGACAGAATTCCAGAACCGTA
Organism: Desulfobacteraceae bacterium; assembly: GCA_003354055.1. The sequence goes on from PIVQ01000399.1 coordinate 2,049, forward strand.
TCATACGCAAGTCCGCAGACCTCAACGGCCCTTTTGGCATCAAAATTCTCAAACCAGGGCCGAACCTGATCCCAGCCTGCCACATGATCATCCAGATAGGCTTCGTTTTCACAGCCCTTCTCAAGAATAATGGCAATCATGGCCTTGATCAGCAGGGCATCGGTGCCAGGCCGCAGGGCCAAATGGATATCGGCAATGGCAGCGGTTTCGCTCCGTCGCGGATCTATGGAGACCAGAATCCTGTCCGGATCCTTTGAGATCTCTTTGAGTACCTTTGGCGCCCGGGGCATCTGATGGCTTTCCATCCCGTTCCATCCCCAGGCCACCAGCATCTGAGTATTGTCCTCATCCGGTCCGTTGATATTGTACTGCTTACCCATGACCCGGCCCGTCACCCACCAATGGCCGGAGAACTCCTGGCCTGCCGAGGAATAGTAATACTGGGACCCCATCCCCCGAAGCAGGCTAAGACCGAATGCAGCTTCCATGTGACCGCCCTGGGAACTGCCGCCCATATAGGCCAAAGACCTTGGGCCGTGTTTCCCCACAATGGACTTCATTTTATCGGCTATCTCATCCAGGGCCTGGTCCCAGGAAACCTTCTCAAATTTATCCCCCACCCGTTTCAACGGCTGGGTAATCCGGTCTGCCGGATATTGGTGAAAGGGTAGCTTCAATCCTTTACGGCAGGCATAACCTTTCGACCTTGGATTTTCCTTATCCGGTTTCACTCTGGTAATTTTGTCCTCTTCCACAAGGACACGCAACCCGCAGTTCTGGGCGCACAATACACATCCGGTGCTCTGCCATTCTCCCATATTGCCTCCTGAACACTTAACCTCTGGTCAAGGCTTAAATATTTCCTCTTTCTTTAGCCATGGTAAAATACGTTTCAAAAACATTGGCCGGGGGTTCATAGTGGTCTGACGTCTCCTTTTGCTCGAATGTCATGGCCTCCACCGGACATTCAGGCACACAGAGCCCGCACCCGATACAACGCTGGGCTTCGACCCGGGCAGTTTCATCTATAATAATGGCATCCATGTGGCAGCGCTCCGCACAGACTTCACATCCGGAACAGGCCTCTTCATCCACCCTGGCATAATAATTGGTATGCACGGCGCGAGCCGGCTGATCAAGGGTTTTGAGATTGCCCAGCACCTGGCAGCAACAACCGCAGCACATACAGATATTGGTAGGTTTTTTAGAGTTGCCCGGCTGGAGGACCAATCCGGCCTTCTGCCCGGTTTCCAATATTTTAAGGGCCTCATCACGGTCAATTGACCTGCCAAGACCGTTTTCCTCATAATAATAGGCCCCGCTGCCGAAAGACAGGCAGACTTCCATGGGATAATCGCAGCCCTTACCGACCATTTCATGTTCTTTACGGCAGATGCAGTCGCTGACGACAATCTTGCTCTGGTCCCGGATAATCTCCTCAGCCACTTCATAGGGCATCACGGTCATCTCAGCCGTGATCTCTTTCGACACCGGAATCACTCGGAGTTGCTTGGTATCATGCTTGATCCAGCTTTTATGCATGAATTGCGGCAGGTATTCGTTTACATCACGGATCAACTCTTCATCCAAGCGGTTGAGGTTGTACTCCCAGATGCCCACAACAAACTGGGCTGCCATATAAGTATTTGCCCCGCCTTTGCTTGACCGGTAGATCAATCCTCTTCTTGACATCTTATCCAGAATGGGATCCAGAACGGCTGCGTCCATGTTCCCCAGGCGATCGGCAATGGCGTTAGCAGGTTCGGGCATCATGGTCAGTCCAAGGGCAATGGTGGCCTCTTCATCTGTAAACAAGCGTTTGAGTATGCGAAGTTCCACGCCGTTTTCCGTGGGTGGAAATCCTGCAGGAAGGGTATCCAGATGTTTGGCCAGCCGTTTATAAAGATCTTCCATATCAACCTCCTTAAGTCCTTTTTAAATTTACACCCGCAAACGGGCGACTTCCATGATGATCCGACAATACGGGTTGCCATGTAAAAAGAAAAGTGTCATAAATGACAAATACTATGCAAAAAAAGACTTTTGAACAAAAAAGTGAAATACTAACAAATAAGGAAGGCCAATGGCTAAAATCAGTTTATGGGTGGGAGAAGGATGCCTTTCCTCAAGTGTGACAACCCTTCTGGATGCCTTTTCTATTGCAGAGCTCTGGCACAAGTCCCTGGCAAAGGACAGCAAAGCCCCGTTGTTTGAAACGGAAATCATAACCACGGACGGAAAGCCCATCACCGCCTACGGAAATATCCGCATTGATGCGGACCGGGCTGCCATTGAAGTCAAAGAAACCGATTGCGTAGTGGTCTCCCCTATTCTGCCCAATATCACCCCTATCCCCGAAAATTTACCCATCCTTTCCGACCATCTCAAAAGTCTGAGAGCCAAAGGTACCGCCCTTGCGACAGTATGCACCGGTACCTTTGTTCTGGCGGAAATGGGGCTGCTGGACGGAAAAAAAGCCACCACGAACTGGATGTACGCCCGATTGTTCAAAAAACGGTATCCCAAAGTGAAGCTTGAATCCTCATATATGCTGACAGAAGATGACAATATTATCTGCGCCGGAGCAGCCACGGCCGTTTATAATCTGGCCCTTCACCTGATTAAAAAATTCGGATCCCAGCACCTGGCCTCGCTCTGTTCCAAGGCCCTGCTGGTAGATCCCAACCGGGTCAGCCAGGCCCCTTATACCATGGCCGCCCCCCTGCGCCACCACGGAGATGATCAGGTACTAAAAGCCCAGGGAATAATGGAAAAACGTTTTGCCGACCTTGTTACCATTGATGATCTGGCAAGAGATGTGGGCATCAGTCCCCGACATTTTAAACGGCGGTTTAAGAAAGCCACGGGCGAACTCCCCCTGAAATACCTCCAGCGGGTCCGGGTTGATGCAGCCAAAGAAAGGCTCGAAACCACCCGGGACAGTATTGATAAAATCACCTGGGCCGTTGGCTATAAAGACGTCAGTTCATTCTGCCGCCTGTTCAAGCAGCACACCCAGATCTCCCCGCGCGCCTACCGGGATAAATTCTACATCCAGGTGCCCTGGTAAAGAAATGAGCAAACTGTGATTTTTTATGTAATAAACCATAGCCTACACATCATGACGCCGAAACAACAAAAACAATTATAAATTACAATTTTGTTCTATGAATCCAGCAAAAAATACAATTGTGTTACTTAAATTAACACCCCCACCTAATTATCGCCCCTTTCTATTTGAAAAATAACTAAAAACTTCAGCATCTTACAAACAAGATCCGGTTTTTGGCATGATAAATGCTAATACAGCTTATAACTTAATTGAAATTATTTTTTAATTTATATGTAACCAAAAAAACGGAGTAACACCAAATGACAAAAGAAGAAATTTTAGACATTATCGAAAAAGAGAATGTAAATTTTTTTAGAATCCAGTTCTGTGATATTAACGGTTTTTTGAAGAATATCGCGATTCCGAAAAGTCAGATAAACAAAGCCCTTGACGGGAAAATAATGTTTGACGGCTCATCAATAGACGGATTTGCCCGCATCCAGGAATCTGACATGTACCTGGTTCCCGATTATGATACCTTCTGCATCCTGCCCTGGAGAAATCAGGAAGGTGTTGCCGCAGCAAGGATTATCTGTGATGTTCACAAAGCAGACGGTTCTCCTTTTGAAGGTTGCCCGCGGGTTAATCTCAAACGCGTCCTGGCCCAGGCCAAAGACATGGGATATACCATGAACGTTGGAACCGAAGCTGAGTTCTTCCTGTTTAAACTGGATAAAGATGGAAAAAGCACAACCGAAACAGACGACAATGCAGGCTATTTCAGCCTTGACCCGGAAGATACCTGTCTTAACTGTCGTCGTGAAATCATCGAAATTCTGGAAGAAATGGGCTTTGAAATTGAAGCCTCCCACCATGAAGTTGCCGAGGGGCAGCACGAAATTAACTTTAAATATGCAGATGCCCTGACCTGTGCGGACAATACCCTGACGTTCAAGTGGGTTGTAAAATCCGTGGCAAAGAAACACGGCCTCCACGCTACCTTTATGCCAAAACCGATTTTCGGCGTAAACGGCTCCGGAATGCACTGCAACCAGTCTCTGTTCAACCTTGACGGCACCAACGCCTTTGCAGACGAAAGCGATAAACTCCAGCTTAGTGAAATCGCCTATCAGTACATTGCCGGTATCATGAAAAATGCCCGGGGTTTTTCTGCCGTGACCAACCCTCTGGTGAACTCCTACAAACGTATGGTACCCGGATATGAAGCACCGGTCTACGTTGCATGGTCAGCCTCTAACAGAAGCGCCCTGTGTAGGATTCCCGCATCCCGCGGTATTGGAACCCGTGTTGAAGTCCGCTGTCCGGACCCCACGTGCAATCCCTATCTGGCCTTTGCCATGATGCTTGCCTCCGGTCTTGACGGTATAAAAAATAAACTGACTGTGGCAAAATCAACCGATATCAATATTTTTGCCATGACACCTGATCAGAAGAAAGAAGCCGGAATCGATTCAATGCCTGCATCTCTTCGCGAAGCCCTTGACGTGTTCATTGAAAACCCTATTTCCAAAGAAACCCTTGGTGACCACATCTTTGAGAAATACGTCTTCAACAAAGAAAAAGAGTGGGATAATTACAGAATAGCAGTAACCGATTGGGAAGTTAAAAATTACCTGGATAT
>PIVQ01001203.1 GCA_003354055.1 Desulfobacteraceae bacterium
GATATTTTCTTAAAACAGGTCCAGGCCCTGGGAAAAAAGGGGGATATGGCCATCGGCATTTCCACTTCAGGCAATTCTCCCAATGTCATCCGTGCTGCTGAAGCTGCCAAGGACATGGGGCTTACTATGGTGGGATTTTCCGGTGCCGGCGGCCGGCTCAAGGATCTGAGCGACATTGCGTTCTGCGTGGATGCACCGGTAACGGCCCGGATCCAGGAGGTTCATATTTTTCTGGCCCATATTCTCTGTGATCTCAGCGAAAGGATACTTTACAATGCCTAATTGCAAAGGACTGGATTACAGCAAGCTCACCACCTATTCCATCAAAGACCGGAAAAGCCTGGTCTCAAAAGACGACTTTTCAACGCCCTGGAAAAAGGGGGGCAGCCTTACCGATTTTTTTTCCACCCTGCCGTCAATCCTGGCCGGCAAGGATATCCGGGCGGTAATTGAAGCTATTGCCAATGCGGCCATTGCCAAAGCCCAAGTCTGCTTTGCCATGGGCGGCCATGTGATCAAAACCGGGATGAATCCTTTAGTCATTGATCTCATGGAAAAAGGGATCTTCACCCTGGTGGCCATGAACGGCTCCGGCATCATCCATGACCTTGAAACCGCCTATACCGGCCGGACCAGTGAAGATGTGGCCGGCAGCATCAGCGACGGCAGCTTCGGTATGGCCAGGGAAACCTCCGACTTTCTCAACGAGGCCATCCACAATGCCAGCGACCAAAACATCGGCCTTGGCCGGGCCGTAGGCCAACTCATTCTGGACAAGGACCTGCCTTACAAAAACCTGAGCATCACAGCCCAGGGGGCCAGACTGAAGGTACCGGTCACCGTTCATGTGGCTCTGGGAACGGATATCATCCACATGCACCCGGATTTTGACGGGGCTGCCTGCGGAAAAGCCTCCCATGATGATTTCCTGAACTTTGCCAAACAGGTGGCAGACCTTGAAAACGGGGTCTTCATCAATGCCGGCTCCGCCGTGATCCTGCCCGAGGTCTTTTTAAAAGCCCTGACCCTGGTCCGGAACCTGGGCCACCGCGTGGATGATTTTACCACGGTCAACCTGGACTTCATCCGCCATTACCGCCCCATGACCAATGTGGTCAACCGCCCTACCCTGGGCAAGGGCAGAGGCTATTCCATTGTGGGTCACCATGAGATTTTGATTCCTTTGATTGCCGCAGGCGTCATAGAGTCTCTCTGACAAGTCAGCGAGAACCGCTTGATCGGCGAGAGCTGCGAGAACAGTTGCGGTTGCGCTTACTTGACTCTTTGATAAAGTAAAAAAAATGCCGGATCGCCATGAATTTTAATCGGCAACCGAAGGTTCACCACCAACTGCTCCCGCTGTTCGAGCCGTTCTCGCTGTTCTCGCTGTATTTCATACCCTTATTGACAAAATGCCTTCACCTCCATATCCTGTATCTTACCCTTAGGAATCGTTACAAAATAACTTGATCTAAATTGTTTCCAAAACCCCTTAAAAGACTGGGTATTTTGAAAATAAAAGATCAAGTAATTTTGGAGCCGATCCTTATCCCGTATTAGACCTTAGGACAAAGAGGCCTATGACAATGATGACGATGCAGGAAACCCGTGATGCAGACAAGACCATCCAGGTTCTGTTTGAAATATCCAATGCCGTGAACAA
>PIVQ01001204.1 GCA_003354055.1 Desulfobacteraceae bacterium
CAGAGGAGATATCGGAATTTATGATGTCATGCGAGATTAAAGGCTAAATTTGATTTGCTAAAATGTGTTGAAAATGACTGAGGAGTTGGGGTGGAAACCACCGCGTAGCGGTTTAGTTCTATCTCCAATATAGTTTAGTGGAAGATTTGTCCATTTAATTGTGCTTTTTAAAATATAATTGAATATGACTTTACAATAATAGTTTGTCTTGATAATGAGTAATCGACCAGAATTCTAACAGTTTCAGAGCGGATACCATGTAAAATTGAATGTAATCCAGACCTACAAAACTATTTTGTTGGGTATACGGAAAAGGACAAATGACTGACAATCAACTTATACCTACCCCTGATAAGTCAGGGGTTAGTGGGACGCAGATAGCTGGTGGTTTATCCTCTGATTTACAGAAAGCAAATCCACTTGAAGGCTTGCATTTGGCAAAGACTATTAATGGCCTCGCTTCTTCTCATTCTCGATCCTTTGGTGGGGAAGTTAGGACTGCATTGATAGCGGGGGCAACCACTCAGTTAGCCTGTGATTATAAGGAACTCAAAGAAAAACACAGCACTCTTTCTGATAACTTTGATTTCCAAAGGGATGAACTTGAGAAAACACGCATAGAAAAAGCAATATTGTCAGAACGAATCAAGTCAGAGGGGCGAAACAAGCACTTAAGAAACCTAAGTATTGTTATTGGTACAAGTCTAATTGGTACAGGTATATTTTTAAGTCGTTCAAAACTTGATAACTATTCTTTTGGTGCGTATGGATTTGGGATAATTCTTCTTATCCTTGGGTGGTTCTCTGGACCTAAGGAGGAGAGAAAATGATTATCTCTGATATAACAGAAATGACATTAATGACAGTTCTTAAACGAGGTGTCCCAAATGAAGAATGCATTGCAATCCAAATAAATGAAAACATCAATTTGGGTCAATACGGAATTATGCTTGGAGTATATTCTAAGCAGAATGGTGCTTACCCGGTTAACGATAATTTATTTTGGTTCGGTGATGCTTGTATAAATAAAGATGACTGGGTGTTCATCTACACAGGAATAGGGGAGCCAAGTAAAGTAATAATGCCGGATGAATCCAATACCTTTAGTATCTTTTGGGGAAAACCAAAAACTATTTTTGCAGATACTAACGTTGTACCGTTGCTTTTTCGAATAGATGCTGTTGATGTGCTTTTGCCGCCAGAGAATCTACCACAAATTCAAGAAATAGAATAACCAGAAACCTTCTTAAACTTAGACTGCCATACAATTGTGCTCAGTAGTATAGCATCCGGTCAAGGTGGCGTTACACTTTATTAACTATGGCCAGTATTATAAGTCATCGTTTTAAATTAACCTATTTAATATATAGACGTTAATGAACCGGTCTATCCGGCTCAACATTAATCCTATCCTCAACTTTTTTGTACCAGTTCGGAGACCCGCCGGACTAAACTGGTACCTTTAAAAATAATTGATGGCGTGAATTTGTGAGAGACTTTCAATCGATCTCACACAGATTAAGGGCTCAATTATTTTAGGATGACAGTTTCATTTTTTTTTGCTTATTTTTTAATGTACTCAGTATAATTCCCCTCAAAATAGTGAAACTCCCCATAAACGAAATGTACCATCTAAAATAGTGGTATTTTTATAGATCAA
>PIVQ01000400.1 GCA_003354055.1 Desulfobacteraceae bacterium
GTTTTGGTCAGATCGGACTTGTTTACAGGTTTTAATAATACCTCTTTTACCCCAAGACTCTCCTGCCGTTCCCGGTTGATCCGCTCACTGAATCCCGTGCAGATGATCACCGGGATATGGGGGGAGATTTTCCTGATCTCCTGGGTTAACAGGTCGCCTGTCATCTCCGGCATGGTCATATCACTGATCAAAAGGTCAAACATTGCAGGATTTTTTCGGACAAGTTCCAGAGCGCTTTTACTGCTGGCTTCTATTTCGACTTTATACCCCAGCCGTTCTAAAATTTCCCGTTCCAGTTTGAGGACCTGAGGCTCGTCATCCACCAGGAGAATTCGCTCAGACCCACCTTCTATTTCAGGTTCTGGCACTATGATATCTTGTATCCTTTTTCTGTCCACTGCCGGAATAAATACATCAAATTGACTGCCCTGGTCAGGGATGGAGCTGATTTTTATCTCCCCTCTGTATTTTTGTACGATTCCATGGACAACAGAGAGCCCCAGTCCTGTACCTTTGCCTTTGGGCTTTGTGGTGAAATAGGGATCAAATATCTGCTCCACTGTTGTTTCATCCATCCCGACGCCGGTATCACCAACGGTTAACTGGATGTGGGGACCTAAGCGCTGCAAATCATTTTCCAGGCCGTCGGCATTGTCTAACCGGATCGTTAATGTACCGCCGTCCTTTTCCATGGCATGAAATGCATTGGTCACCAGGTTCATTGCGATCTGGTGGATCTGGGTGGGATCTGCAAGAATCATTTTGCAATCCCTTGCCACATATTTGCTGATGCGGATGGTAGAGGGGATGGTGGACCGCATGAGTTTGATGACTTCCTTGACCACCAGATCGGGTCTTAACGGAGCCGCCTTGTGTTCGGTCTGTCTGCTGAACGTCAGGATCTGTTCGACCAGGTCTCTGGCCCGTCTGGCCCCTGTCATAATTTCATCCAGTCCCTTTCGGTGAGGACTGCCTTTCGAAAACTCTTCGCCAAGCAATTCCGCATATCCGAGAATGGGAAAGAGGATATTGTTAAAGTCATGGGCAATACCACTGGCAAGGGCACCCAGGGCTTCCATTTTCTGTGCCTGGCGGACTTTGTTCTCCAAGTCTCTTTGCTGGTGTTCCATCTCTTTGAGTTTGGTCACATCAGAGGCGATCTGAAGTCGGGCTATCCTGCCGTCCACCCACTTGATGGCCCGGTCATGGTATATGTTCCAGCGCCCGGTCACCGGATGCCGGTCCTCCGAGAGGTGGAGGCCTGTGGGGACTGAATCCTTGTCAATCAAAAAACGGTTGGTACAATGGGCACAGGGGCCGTCCTGATGTCTGAAGGCTTGCCAGCAGATTTCCCCTGTGTGGTCTGCACCGAACAGCTCCTTCATATAATCATTCATGAAAAGTATTTCATGGGTTTCGATATCTGCCACATAAATGGTGGATTCAATACCGTTAAGAATGGCCAGGAATCGTTTCTGGGTTAGTTTAAGTTCGTCTTCTGACTGCTTTTTCAGAACAATTTCCCAGGCCGTGTCTGCCAGCTCTCTGACGACGTCGAGATCTGCCTGGCCGTAGTCGCTTGGCTTGTTGCCCACCCCAAGTATGGCCAGGATTCGGTTTTCCCTGATTACGGGGACCACCATCTCCCTGATCACAGGAGGGTGGCCTTCGGGCATTCCCTTTCTATGGGGCAGGGCAGCATAGTCATTGTGGATGACAGGGCCGTGGGTTTTTATGCAGTCTGCCCATACGCCTGCCCGGTTAACAGGATAATGGCGCTCTTCGGGTGTGGTCTTGCACATCTGCTTCAGGGTGTTTGTGGACCAGGTCTGGAGCTGAATGATGGTCTGATCTTTGGATATAAAATGGAAAAAACCAATGTTGCTGCGGGTAAGCATTTCTGCTTCATCCAGAAACATTTGCAGCAGTTGGGACGTCGATAGGTCTGACGATTTCTGGTTCAAACGCAGGCGGGACCTAAGCAGTTGCTCATGGCGGTACCTTTGGGATATATCTTCAAGAAATCCATCATAAACAGGAGCGGATCCGTTTTCATCCGTGCGGCGGATATGGAGATTCCCCCAGATCCTATGGCCGTCCTTGGACAAAAATTCCATGAGTTTGCCTTCAACAGATCCTACCGTGTCGATTTCAAGAATCAGATTGTTAAACTGCGCAGGGTCTGCAAACAGATCGGCCAGGTTAGTATTTGTATTTAAAAAGACCTCTTCTGAGTCATAGCCGAATATCCGGGCCATTCTCTGGTTGGCAAATAAGATTTCTCCTTTATGTGTAATCTGGTAAATGCCCACCAGGGCTTTTTGGGAGAGGGTTCTGTATTTTTCCTCACTTTTTCCTAACTGTCTGGTATGCCGTTTGACCTGGAGGCCCAGCATCCGGTTCCAGATGAATAAAAAAAGTGCCGCCCCCGCAATGAGACAGGCAATGCCCACGATCCATTTCAGGGGAAACCTCTGGTAAATGCCCAGGTTCCCATACCACTGGGAAAGAATGGTATAGTATACGGAATCCTTGTCTTTTTGCCAGGGGCGCATCCATTGATCAATGGCTTTAAGAAGTCTTGGGTTTCTTCCTTTGCGGACTGCAAAAAAAGTATCTATGGGGCTGAACAGGACGGCTGTGGGCTGCAACTGGTATTTTCGTTGGAAAGAGGCACCGCTTACGTTATTCATGACCACGGCATCAACGCTTTCGTTTAAAAGGGCCTGGCATAAGTAATCATAGTCAGGAAAGGTTTTGTAATTGCAGTCGATTTTGAATTTTTTGGCCAGATCCTGAAAATGTTTGCCGTTGATATCCTTGGTCATTATGCCGATGGTTTTTTCTTCAAGATCCAGGACATTGGATAGGCCGTGATCAGCTTTGGCATAGACCTGACCCCAGGCGGTCAGCACCGGGATTTCGGTGAAGTCGTAACGGGTTTCCCTTTCCCTGGTGCGTACAATGGAGATCATCAGATCAATTTTACCCGAGTCCAGTCGGTTCAGGCATCCGGCCCAGCTGTCTTGCACAAATTCAATCTTCCAATTTTCTTTTTTTGCGATTTCCCGGATTACATCAGGGTATATGCCCCGGGCCTTGCCGGCTTCGGACAAAAAACTCATGGGTTTATTCTGAAATATACCTACCCTGACCAGGGTATCGCCCAGAGCAGTGCCATATCCCCAAAAACAGATGAAGATAAGTATTACAAAAATTGGATAAGGTCTATGCATCGCACTCTTTGTTGGCGATTACGGTTTATGTGAATCTTTAATATCGTGTAAAAAAAATGCAGTTTGTCTGGTATTTAACCAATAACTTATAATAATTTTTTTTATAAGGCAAATCAAATTGTCCGGATGGTTAAGGGCTTATATCATGGTGGAAATCTTGATCAAGGCTTTGTCCATGCGTTTGGCAGATATTTTAAACCGGGTTTTTAACTCCTGGGCATATACAGAGATTTTATACTCCTCCAGCATCCAGAAAAAATCTTCAACCGCCTCTGCTTTTTCTCGTGAGGCATCTTCGGTCAGCCCAGACACCAGGGCTTTGAGTCTGCGCTCAAAGGGGCTTATGAGTGCAGCTTTCTGGCTCTCTTTGGCAGGATTGTCAGCAGCCCGCTGGGCCCGGATTTTTAAGCAGGAGATGTGCCGGGGCAAATACAGGATCCGTGTAAGATCGTATAGTTCGAGAAAATTAGGGGGACAAAGGTTTTTCAGCTCATTAAACACCAGGGTCAGGGCCTCAAAGGGAAGGGGCCGGTTTTTGTATTGGAGGGAGAGTTTCTGGATCAGGGAGAAACAGGATTCATACTCCCTGGCAACGGTCATGACGGCTTTGATGCTTTCCTGGCCCTTGGTATAGAGTTTGGGGCGGATACTTAGGACAAAGTCCTCGTAGTCTTTTTTTGTTCTGATGTTCTTGTGGAAAAACTGCCTTGTAACAGCTGAATACACCATATTCTGGAACGGACCTGATCCGTTGAAATATGGGGCGACCTGGCGAAGACCTGCGGCAGACCGGATATCTTTTTTCAGGGCCTTTATGTCATCGGGATGTTCACGTTCAAACAGTCGGCAGATTCCTTGTTCATGGCTGGCCAGGGCCGCGGACTCAGATTTGAACAGCCGTAGTGCTATGGTATTTTCCTTCCCTTCTGCATTTAACCCCATAAATACTTTTCTGACAAATCCGCCTTCCTGGTCCAGAGCAATCTCCGGTAGAAGATCCGGAAAATCCCAGGTCGTGATTTTAGCTCGTTCATAGCGTTCGCAGGCCTGTTCAAAAACCGTATTTCTGGATTTGGGGCGGGTCGCGGCAAATTGCCCCAGTTTGGAAAGATCCCTTAAGGATTTTATCTCTTTATCCTTCTCGTCACGGATGGAAATCCTCATTTTCAGATGGTCCGGCAGGGCCTTGTCCGACCATGTGGAGGCTGGAATAACAAGTTGGTATTTCTGACGGATAAATTCCGACAGCAAGGTATACAACGGTTTGTCTGTCTTTGGCAGTTCCCTGGCAATCAGGACGGCTGTGTCTTGAACCGGCACCAGGCGGACCCTGTACTTTTTGGGCAGGTTTTTGATGAGTGCGGCGATCTTCTCCTCAAACAATCCCGGAACCAGGGTGTCCACTTTATTGCGGGAAACCAGGGCGGCGGAATCTGCCGGCACTTTCAGGGTGACCCCGTCGGTTTCAGATCCCGGATTGAAATCATAGGCCAGGGCAAATTCTCCCTGGTCCATATTCAGCCGGTCCGGAAACTGGGACAGAAGGGCATCCTCCACATGGGCTTTTTGAAGGTCGGCCTGGGTCATGCGCAGAAACCCATCGTCTTTTTGATCCTTCATGAACCGGGCAAAGGTGCGGATATTGAAAAAGGGTTTGGCAAGCCTGCTCTGATAGAAGAGATAAATATCATCTTCCGAGGCCAGGATGTCCCGTTTACGGGTTTTGTTTTCCAGGTCTTCAAGTTCCCGGATTAGTTTTTGGTTGTGATCCATGAAGCCGAACTTTTGAAAAATTTCGCCCTGGACCAGGGCATGGCGGATAAACAGCTCTCCTGCCTCCTGTGGGTTTATCCGGCCGTAGGCAACCTTTCTGCCATTGACAATAATAAGCCCGAATAGAGAGACCTGTTCTTTGGCCACGACCTCCCCCCGCTTTTTTTCCCAGTGAGGATCAGAGTAGGTCCGGATACAGTGGCGTTTACCGATTTCTTCCAGCCAGGTTGGATCAATCGTGGCCACGCCTCTGGCAAAGAGCTGGCTGGTCTTTACATATTCGGATGCCACAATCCAGGTCCCTGCCTTATTAAACAGGCCTGAGCCCGGAAAAATCATGGCCTGCTGGCCTTTGGCAGCCATGAAGGTGTTCTTTTCTTTTTTGTGGGCGATGCCTGCCAGATACCCGTGGAGTAATGCCTTATGAATGGCAATGAACAGGGGGCCTCCGTGTTCAAATTCTTTGGATTTTGCACCTTTGCAGCCTTGAGTGTCCGGAAAGGGGGCGGTTTGAACAATGCCGTGGTCCTTGAGCATGCGGGTGATCTGGCGGTGGATGTCCTGCCATTCCCGGAGCCGTTTAAACGAAAGATAATGTTGAATGCACCATTTTCTCAGCTTGGATCTGGACTTAAGCAGGTTTGCAGCCTCCCTGCAGCGATTCCAGATATTGAGCAGGGTAATGAAATCCGAAGAGGGATCCTTGAACTGGGCATGCTGCTGGTCAGCGGCCTGGGCCTTGTCCGAAGGCCGCTGTCTGATATCGGAAACGGTCAGGGCAGTGGCAATAACCACAGCTTCTTTTAGACATCCGGTCTCGGCCGCTTCAATGAGAATCCTGGACAACTTTGGATCAACGGGCAGGCGGGCCATAATCCTTCCGGTAGGGGTGAGCGTAAATTTCTTGTTGCCGGTCTGTTTGGGCTGGATGGCAGACAATTCCAGGAGTGTGTCAAACCCGTCTTTGATGCTCTTGGGTGCAGGCGGATCAATAAATGGAAAGGTTGCTACCTCTCCGAGGTTTAATGAGATCATCCGTAAAATAACCTCTGCCAGGTTACTTCTCAGGATCTCCGGTGCGGTAAAGAAGGGGCGACTGTTAAAATCATCCTCATCATAGAGGCGGATGCATACCCCGTTTTCCACCCGGCCGCAACGTCCCATGCGCTGGTTGGCAGAGCTTTGGGAAATGGGGCTTATCGGCAATGCCGTGGTCCTTGTTCTGGGGGAATAGGCAGGTATCCTGGCAAGGCCCGTGTCAATGACAAATTTTATCCCGGGTATGGTAAGAGAGGTTTCAGCTACATTGGTTGAGATCACAACCTTTCGGCCTGCTCCTGTGGAAAATACCTTGGTCTGTTCCTTGGCGGACAGCCTGGCAAACAGGGGCAAGATATTAACCCCGGGGGTGTTTTTACCCCGAAGAATCTCCATGGTTTCCCCGATGTCCTGCTCCGTGGGCATGAAGATCAGAATGTCTCCTACCCTGTTCTGTACAAGCAGGTTGGCAGCCGTCCTGGCCGCGGCTTCCACATACCCCTGATCATCCGCACTGGGGGCGGCATTATTGCCCTTTTCCTTGGCCCCGGAAGAATCAAGCGGTGAATATATCAGATCCACCGGATACATCCGGCCGGATACTTCTATCACCGGGGCATTTTCAAATGCCTTGGAAAATTTTTCAGTATCAATGGTGGCTGAGGTGATGATGAGTTTCAGATC
>PIVQ01000401.1 GCA_003354055.1 Desulfobacteraceae bacterium
CGGCAAGAAAAATATACTCTTCTCCTGATGTTCTGCGGTAAATGTTATAGGTCTGTCCTCCCCTGGGTGTCCACACCAGTTGAACTTTCCTGGATTTTGGCACAGCTTCAAGATCATCCACATCTTCACACAGCGGCGTCATTGTGATTTCATGAACCTGTGAGGTGGTGTTTCCGCAGCCGTCTGTAACAACAACGGTAATCTGGTTCGTACCCGGATCAAGGGCCAGACTTGAACTGAAACTAACTTCATTGGGATCATCTCCATTGGCAGTTGAGGTAAACAGGATTTGCGTTCCGTTCACAGATATCTCCGCCACGGCAGCGTCATCACTTGCCGTTCCCTCTACCGTTACCTGGGAATCTTGTGTTGAAGCGCCGTCCGCTGGTGTCCAGGTGAGGGTCGGCATATCTGAATCATAATAAACGGTTCGTCGGTCGGTAATGGTTTTATCTTCGGAATCGGTCACAGAGGTTTCAACGATGTTTGCCCCGGGCAAAAGGGTGATGTCGTATGAAAATGAGATCTCGTTTTCATCCTCCAGATTGCCTGTGGAGACAAAGGGCACCTCGGTTCCGTTTATTTGCACACTTGCAACACCGGAGGTGTCCGAGGCTGTACCACTGACAGTCAAAGTGGATCCTGTTGCACAATAATAGGGGTCAGGGTCTGTCATGGTTAATGTAGGAGCTCCAATGTCGATGACCACATCTGCTCCCTCGACGATTACCACCCCGAGTTCACCGAAACTGGCTACAGAACCGTCAACGGTTGCCCGGGCAATAATATCATAGGTGCCGGGTGTGCCCACAAAGGTAACGCTTCCCTGGGTAATATCATCCGAAGGATCAGAGGACCATATTCCCGTATATGTATCCGGCTGCCCGCTGCCATCCGTAGTATAGCAGGCCCCCTCAACCCAGGGATCACTGAAAATGCCGCCGCCTTCCACTTCAAAATTGATGGTTGCCGTTCCGGTACCGATAATAAAATCATAATTTTCAATTAGCGCATCGTCTTCCAGCGAAACCCCTGTGCCGTAGTTGAAATGCTTTGAATAGTCATAATAGTTCATATTGGAATTCAGATAGGTGTCGTCGGTTTCATAAAATTTAAGGTACACCCTGTAAACATTCCAGTCACCCCGGGTGAGTATCAGGTCGTAATTCCCGTTTGACGCATCAAGGCGGTCGTATCCATACCCGCCGTAAGTGTCATCGCCGTAGATGCCGTCCCCGTGTACCGTGCCGCTGGCAATGCTTTGGATCCCCTTTGATCCGCTGACCAGCACCCGTCCGGTTACAAAGGCGGGAATGGCTGTGATATAATTTTCAACAGAACCCCCTGCCGGAACCGTTACCGGATTCGTATAGATTGAAAGGGGAAGTCTTAAGAAATCATCTCCGCTGTTCATAGTCGTGCTTACCCTGGTATCCCATGAGCCGGGCAAAAGGCCTGTTACTTCATAGTCACCGTAAGTATCGGTACTCGTACTTGTAAAAGAGCTCTCAGGGCCGTAAAACTGAAGTTGAAAAATGTTGCCAGTAATTCCGTCAAGACTACAATTACCTGAAATCACCCCGTCACCCGGCACAATCTCCCAGTCATGGACAACGGTTGCAAGTGTAGTGACATCAACTTCAACCTCGTCCAGGGTGTATTTCACACCGTCAGCCCCCCAGACATATCCGTATAGTCTTATTTCAGTGTTGGGCTGTACAGGAAAAGAAAAGGTACCGTCGCTTAAAACACTGGTAGAGGCATTCGTATATTTGCCGTCTGTATATACTGAGGCATAAACCCGCCCCCATTGAACAGATCCGTCAGTAATGGATATGGTTCCCGAAACAAACCCCGGCGTCACACTGCAATCCATCACTGTGGTTGCTCCGTCAAAAACCGTCACCTCAGTCGGCTGAAAATTGAGTGTATCCCTGCTGCTGTCTGAATAAGCTGTGCAGTATGCATTATAATCACAGCTGTCGTCATTGACATGAACGGTCAGGGAATAGGTGTCTGAATAACTTGTCGTGTAGGCATCGTGGCCTGAACATCCGTAGGCACGGACATCGACCTGATCAATGGCAACACCGTCTATGGAGACCGTGCCCTGAATATACCCCGGGTTGAGGATCACATCCTGGCCGTATACCTGGCTGAAAAACAAGCAGGTCATCAGGCCCACAAACAGATAAAAAATACATTTTATTTTTTTCATTTTTAATTTCCTTATATTTAACGGGGTGACACCGGCCTGATTTTTCTTGATATGCCTTTGGCCAGCAGTAGCATCAGGCACCCCAGTCCCAGCAGGGCCAGCGACTGAGGTTCAGGTACCGGCTGGATATCCAGAGATCCTGAAAAATAGATACGTTCGCCGGTTGCATTGTCTGTATGGGTCATATAGAACCCTGAATCGGGAATGACATCCCCGATAATCAATTGAATCACGGCTGTGTAATTTGCCTCCAAAAAATAATCCCATCCCATGGCCCAGGACACATCCCCTTCAACCGGAATATTGTTTGAGTTGTTCAGGGTATTATCGTAAACATTGTCAAAAATATTTCCGGGATCATAATTATCAATAGAGTCAATCTGCCAGGCTTGGCCGGAACCAACGCTGCCGGTGGCAGCCCCCCGTTCATTGAAAAAGGTATTGACGGCCTCGTCAAACTCATAATCAAAATGGCCGATAAACATATGTGCACCCTGTAATGTCTCCGTATAAGTATAAGTGCCAAGATCATTGATCCCCAATGCTGCGTCAACAGGCATGCCGCCTGTATCATACGGGTCGACGTATTCGGTCACCGTTCCGTCAATGTTAAACATCCACGAATAAAGATCCGGCGATGCATATGCCGGGAAACTGTTCAATAAGACAAGCACGATCCCGATAATCATTAGTTTTGTTTTCATTGCTCTACCCCCCAATAAGAATTTAAATATTGATGCCAGGAAAAGAGCCCTTCTCCCTGCCTAGCTTTTCACCGGATCCACACCCCGGTGGCAGCTGTGACAATATTCTTTTGAGGACGGCTGTTTGCCGGACAGCACGCTTGCCCTCTGAAAAAGAAGGTCATCTAATATGCGGATTTCAGCGAGTTACAGTGGATATCAAATATGATATTACAAATGAAAAGAGGTATTACCGTGGGTCTCAACGTTAGAAAAATAACTTGAAACCCTGACCGGAATAAGAGGGAATAGTGAATGAAAAAGTGAACTTACTCTGTGAAATAATACTGAATCAATCGAACGTTTCGAAAAAGATAAAAAACGAATATTTTCACACTGATGATATAATATAGATATCGGATATGTCCGAGCAGGACTTTAGGGAACCTTTAATATATAAACAGGAATTTAAAGGATACGCCCAAATATCTGCAACGTATCTTTCAGAATGAATTTACAACCTTAAACTTCCATCATCCTTGCCGTTCCGGAAATACGGATTGAACTGCCGGGGGTTGGAGGTATTTCGGCTCTCAAAAGAGAACGCATACCCATGTCTTCCCCCTGCACCACATCGATGACGCCATTATGAGGCCACTCAATATCGCGCAGGTAACCGGCAAAAGCCGCTGTTGCAGCGCCGGTGGCAGGATCCTCATAAACGCCGCCTGCAGCAAAGGGATTTCGGGTATGAAATAATTGCGGGGTTTCGGCCCAGGCAAAAAGAATGGTCGCAATTTTTTCCCTGTTCATCAAATCACGCCCCAATGACAGATCGTACGCCATTGCAGCCAAGGCTTCCCGTTTCTTAAGACCCACCACCAGATGGTCGGCACCGCCATGGGCAAGGGCCGGAGGAATATCAGGGTTCAAATCATCATTAGTGTAGCCGAAAAGGTCAAGCACCTCTGAAATAAATTGGGGGGATGCTTCTGCACTGTGGGTCGGCGGAGACTGAAGTGCGGCAGAGATAATACTTCCATCTCTGTAGCCTTCAACTATGATGTCAGCTTCATTGAGTGACAGGGCAAAAGTACCATCACCCTCCTCAAGTGCAAGAGCGGCCCCAAGGGCAATGGTAGCATGCCCGCAAAAAGGCACCTCGGCCTCCGGTGAAAAATAGCGTACTCGAAAGCCGCCCTTAAAAGGGGATGCAAAAGCAGTTTCCGAAAACCCCACCTCAGTTGCAATTTTCTGCATCTGCCCATCGCTGGGATGCTTTTTGGAAATTACCACACCGGCTGGATTTCCGCCAATATCACCATCGGAAAAGGCTGCAATCTTTTGAATATTCATAGTGCCTCACTTTTTTATTCGTATCAATATTGTGAATATCGAAGATATAATGAACGCAAAGAAAATGACAGCAGAAATCCTTAAGGTTAACCACTCCAAACTGAGGTCTTCTCCTCCATGATAAATATCAGTTAAGGCTAAGTGACTTACGATCAGCGATAGAATTGAAAACCCTGCAAGGATCAATGTTAATATTGAGTATTTTTTTATTTTGTTCACCTCATTTCTCCTGTTTTTTTATTGTATAACGTCCCGGGATGAGCTGGACTCTTCCTGCCTGCGCCATCCCGCTTGTTTTACACTTCAAACAAAACAGAAATACCCGGCAAAGCAATGCCATCCAGGTTAGTTGTCCAGTTCTGACCGGCATCAACCGGGAGCGCCGGCGTCAAAGTCCCCGTGGTTACGAGTTCACCTGCCTGTAATGGTGAGGCATTGGGCTGCTTAGCAATG
The DNA here is from genome assembly GCA_003354055.1 of Desulfobacteraceae bacterium. Next base: position 4,711 of record PIVQ01000401.1, read on the forward strand.
ACTGAGATCAAATGCGCTATGGCCGAAAGCGGGCTGCCAAGCGCATTGGAACCCAGCCCTCGTTCATGCACATTACCGTCACATGACAAGGTGATTGAAAAACGCTCCAGATCCGATAGTACTCCCGGCCCCAATCCGTTCACGTCCTGCGGCTCACCCACAAGCAGTGTTGCATGCAGTGCCGAATCCGCTATGGTATCTGCTGCCTTGAATTTCCAGCCCGGATAATGTGACTGCACGATCTCGATTCCATGGGCAATCCAATCAACACACTCAAAAATCTCGGCAGGGCTGCCGCCCACCGGCGGTGCTGACCTAAAGTGAATGACAATTTCAGGTTCGATTTTCGGTTCGGCAAATTTTCCGATGTGGCACGTAGTATGAGCAGCGGAAAGTTGAGTGACAGTCCTGTCATAAACATACGCCCAGATAGGTTCGCACACGCCATACAAAGACCACATGTCGGGATTGGTGAAGCCTATTTTTCGACCTACCGGCAACGCCCCCTCTTTGATACGCGCCTCGTGGATCAGCTGGGAGACTTCGTAAGCCAGGGTAACATCGAAACCGCTTAACCGTGAAGTGAATGGTTCGATCTGCCGGGTCTTATCCTGTGCAGCCTTCACCTCCTGGGCTATTGGGTTAAGTTCTTGATTCATAGTCCCTCACTTCATAATCTTTTTGTAATGTTTTTGAACATCCTCATTTTTAGGATTTAGAGACAGGCACCGTTCCAATATTTTTTTTGCCTCCCCCCCTCTCCCCATTTTATAAAAAATCCACCCTTTAGTATCCAAAAACAATGAGTTATCTGGTTGAAGATCCAAAACATTGTTAATCAAATTTAGGGCATCTTCAAGTTTTGTGTCTTGATCTGTATATTCGACTGCTAATTCATTGATAAGCCACAAATCATTTGGATTTTTTTCTAAAGCATCTTTAAGAGTATGCAAGACTCCTTTCAAATCGCCATTCTCTCTTTGCATTTTTGATAAAATAATTTGGATATCATCTTTTATAAAGTCGCCAGAACTATTGGATGACATATCGATAGCTTGGATAACCTCTTCAAGCTTTTTAATGGCTGAGACGATGTCCCCATTCATTCTGAGAGAATACGATTCTATAATGTTCTTTTCCATAGGATTTTCGATTTCAGGAACGACTCCTTCTATCAACTTAAATGCTTCGTCTTTGCGCCCTAAATTTGATAAAATTTCAATACAATTGAGATGAATAGCCAGTGAATTGGGGTCCTGTTCTAATAATTGCCAATATGCATTCAAGGCAAGCTCTGGCTCATTTAGCAACTCATAACACCATCCGATTATTGATATGATTTCAGAATCCTGTTTGTTGAATTTCAAATATTTTTCAAAGTATTGAACCGTATTCTTAAAATCTCCAAGATTAAGATAACAATACCCCAGATAGTACCAATTATATTTCGAGAAACTGGTATCCTGAAGATTATGAGCTCCCTCAGATTTCTTAAATTGTGATATGGCCTTTCTATACTTATCAAGATCAAAATATATTTTACCAAGCTTAGTATAGTAACTCTCCGGCAAAGTAGGTATTGTCCAGAATACGATATGATTCCAACAGAGTTTACCATAAAGCATGAAATTCTTAAGTGTAATTGGCATTCAGTATCATGCCTCCAAAATTTACATTGTTTTGTTTAAACCTCTTTTACACAACCAGGCAACCAAGGTGTTAATTGCAGGCTGAGGTTCTTTCAACCAGCTAAAGTGATCGGGAGTAATTTCCTTAAACTGATTTGCTCTTATGGTAAAAATTTCTGTATCGCTTGCGGGGAACATATCCAATAGACTTTTGGTAGAAGAATAAGGTGCAAAGTAATCGTTATCGATAACAATTCCTAAAAATAATGACCGCACATCTTTGCTGATCATTTCATAGTCTATTTTTTGATTTATCAATTTATAGACGCCTGTTCGTGCATTCCTTGACCAGTCGATCATGATATTTTTAGGTTGATTCCCTCCAAATCCT
>PIVQ01000402.1 GCA_003354055.1 Desulfobacteraceae bacterium
GATATCATCAACGTGGCCGGACACAGACTGTCCACCGGTGCCATGGAAGAAGCCATTGCCGGTCACCCGGATGTGGCTGAATGCGCGGTCATGGGTGTTGCAGACCAACTCAAGGGACAGATTCCTCTGGGTATGATGGTACTAAATGCCGGCGTGGACAGAGATCCTGATGAAGTGGTCAAGGAAGTGATCCAAAGAGTAAGACAGCAAATAGGTCCTGTGGCAGCCTTTAAAACCGCCACCATTGTCAAACGTTTACCGAAAACAAGATCGGGGAAGATATTGAGAGGGACTATGCGGTCCATTGCAGACAAAAAGGAGTACAAAGTACCAGCAACAATTGATGACTATAGCATTCTGGATGAGATCGAAGAGTCTTTAGGTAAGATCGGGTATGGAAAAAACGCATGAAGCGAGCATATTAAAAATAATTAAAAGGAAGGGGGGTGGTGTTATATGTCCTGATCATCTCTTGGTGATGATAATTTCAGGAAAATCCGATCAACTCAATAAAAAAGGTTAAACAGGAGGAAGGTTTTTATGGAATCGAATGTAATGTGGGTGTGGGGATTATTAAGTTGCTATATCGTCTATTGCTTCTGGTGGGGTTTAAGAGGGTTTTTTACTGAAAAAACTGCCTCTGGGTACGGGATCGCTGGCCGCTCCATTCCCTTTATCGCATTTTTGATGGCAGCAACGGCTGCTTCCTTTTCCGGGTGGACATTTGTAGGACATCCAGGTTTGATCTGGAAGGTCGGACTTGTATACGCATTTGCCTCGTTCTATGTCTTGACCATTCCCATCACAGGCGCTTTCTTTGCAAAGAGAAACTGGCTCATGGGTAAACGGTACGGCTTTATCACTCCCGGTGATATGTTTGCATACTACTATAATAATGAACTGGTTCGCTGGCTGACTGTTCTGGCAGCGCTCCTTTATTCAATTTTTTATTCGGGTATTCAGCTGATTGCAGCCTCAAAACTCTTTTATTGGGTTGCCGGCGTACCCACGACCTATGGTCTTATTTTCATGGCCTTTATCGTATGGTTTTATGTGGTCACAGGTGGCCTCAAGGCAAGTACCTGGGTTGGTGTTCTCCAGTTCTGTCTTCTTGTCGGCGGTATTGCCCTGCTGGGCTTTTATGTTATTACATCCCCGATAATCGGCGGATGGTCCGGCATGTCAGCCTCTTTGGCGCAACTTGATCCGAAATACATGAAAGTACCAGGGTTGATTAACTTTGGAATTGGAGGTGGCTGGACCGCGGTGATGATTTTGACCTATATGTTTGCTCTCATGGGCATTCAGTCATCGCCAGCATTTATTCTCTGGAACTTTGGTATTGCATCTCCAAAACCCCTTGCATGGCAGCAGGTTTTTATGTCAACATTTGTTGTCGGCATCTGTCTGTTCTTCTTTTCAGCCTTCCAGGGAATGGGTGCAAAGATACTCGAACTTTCCGGAGACATGATCATAGCCAACAACGGCGATGTTGTTCCTAAACTTATGACAAAATTCTTGCCGGGACCTGTCTTGGGTCTTGTATTTCTTGGCGCCATTGCAGCCATCCACTCCACAGCCGCTCCCTATATAGGAACCGGTGGTACTATCATCCAGAGAGATGTATGGTGGAGATATGTAAGAAAACAGCAGGGATCTCATGCAGAACAGATCTGGACCAACCGTATCATGGCGACTCTTTTGACTGTGGCAGCGGTTATCGTCAGTCTGACATCATCTGATGCCATTGTTATGATCGGTGGTTTCGCAACCACCTTTGGTACCATTATGTACCTTATGCTCGTTGGTGTTCACTGGGGTTTCAAATTCCCAAGCATTGGTGCAGCCTTAGGCCTTCTGGCCGGTATTGTTGTGAATATGCTGACCTATTTTGTCTGGAAATACCCACTTTCTATGCATACGGCTTTCTGGGGTATTTTTGCAGGGTTTGCTGTTGCCTACGGCTGCCGCGGACTTGGATTTAAAGATTCCGAGGAAACCATTGAGCGCCAAAAAGAAGTCAGAACATGGCTTAACAGTATTGACGGGCCTTCAGAACAAGGTCAGATATGGCGGAATCGGATGAAGATTGTTATTCCTATATGGTATGCCCTCGCCCTTGGACCTGGGGTCCTCCTTGGAAACACCGCCTTTAGTTTCTGCGGATTTCCCGCAATCTGGTCATGGCAGATTGTCTGGTGGATCATTGGTATCGTCGTGATGTGGGCCCTTTGCTTTAAAGGTGAAATGTCCACCACGTCCGAAGAACAGATCAGACGTGCGGATGTTGAGCTAATGGATGTAACCAAAGAAGCAGATGACGCGGTTTAAACACCCATTGCTAAGCTTTACTTTCTTAAACTTTTTAAGGAGGATATAATATGAAATTGGAAGATAAATACCTTATAGTAACGGTTGCTTTCGCCATTCTTTTTACCGCCAGTTTTGGCTGGGGATGGTGGGGCTAATAAATACCAACCTTTAAGTTAAAAAAGAGGAATTCTGGACCTGATCCTTGGGTTCAGAATTCTTCTTTGATTTTAGGCCATGACTCAAACCAATAGATTCTGGAAATTCGTTCTCATCAGCCTGGCCGGCATTATCTTTATGGGGTTGTTATTTTTGGTCCATATCTGGTTCAACCTTTCTCCGGGCCAAAAAAATACCCTGATTCAGATCCACCAGGAAAATATATTTGCGCTTCTTGGCTTTGCCTTTGTCATTATCGGGGCGCTGTGGGTGGTTTTTGATATCACCTATAACCGGTATATCCGTCCCTTGAAACGGATGTCTGCTGAAGCCGGAATGATCTATGATTCAAACCCGTCTCACAGAATCCGTGTGAAAGGCAGCCGGGATATCAGACAAATGGCAGACATCATCAATGATTTTGCCGATATGTTTGAAAATCTCAATAAAACCATTACCGAACAGATCCTGGCCGCTAGAAAAGATACCGAGAAAGAGAGAAACCTTCTGGCCGCCATTATGGGTGAACTGCCCCAGGGCATTATAGTCTGTAATAAAAACGGCAGGATTATTCTGTTCAACTCTTTGGCTAGGACCGTTTTTAGTACGGGTCCCAACTCAGAGTCTACGGAACTGTTTTTAGGTCTTGGCCGGTCTATTTTTCATCTCATCGACAAGGTATTAATCGCCCATGCCATGGATGAAATCATTGAGCAGATGAATACACCTAAAATTCCTGTGGGCTCTTTTTTTATCACCCCTATTGCCTCAGGCGCCCTTATCAGTGCAGAGGCCATCCCGGTCCTTGATAAGGGGAAAAATATTACAGGTTTTATTCTGGCGGTTCAGGATGTTTCTGAAAAAATAGAAAAATATCAGACCGTTGACAAAAAGTTAAAACAATTTAAAACCCTTATCTACAGCCCTGAATCAAACCGGCCGGAAATCATACTGGATTCTTTTGATCAAATGGCAGGGGTTATAAAGGAAACCGTCTTTTCAAGTCTGCCGTTAACCACACTGCCTTTAGATTCATTTTTACCCATGATTCAAAAAAAGACCGGGTCAATAAACAATGTCCGGGTCAATATATTTAACCCCTGCCCAGGCAGCCGAATTCTTGCCGACACCTATTCAATGACACAGGTATTTCTATTCATTTTTACAAAACTATCCAAATTCACTCAGGTGAATGAATTTGATCTTTGCATATCAAAAAATGAGAAAACAATAGGATTTGAAATTACCTGGAACGGTCCATTCTGTACAGCAGATCAGGTCAATTCAATGATCCGATTAAAGCTTGCCGGGCTACCCAGTCTCGGATATGTTCTCAAGTTCAATAATGCCAGGCTTATTCCCCTATCAATAGACAAAAACAGATGCACAGGAATCCATATCGCGACCCAGGCAGGTTCCCTGCCCAAAGGTATTGTAAAAACAAGTGCTCCTGTCATTTCCGACTCCCGACCGGAGTTCTATGATTTCAATTTGTTCAATCTCAAAGACCCATCTGAAAATATTTTGGATACGCCGCTCAATAAAATAACCTATACGGTACTTGATACGGAAACCACCGGCCTTAATCCTGATGGGGGGGATGAAATCATATCCATCGGTGCCGTAAGAATTGTAAATAACCGGGTGGTGTACCAGGACTATTTTGAAGAACTCATCAACCCCGGACGGGATATACCCTTGGAATCCTATAAAATCCACGGCATCAACTATGAAATGGTGGAAGAAAAGGATCCTATTGAAATTATCCTGCCGAAATTCAAAACGTTTACGGCCAATACTGTGCTTTTAGGCCACAACCTTGCCTTTGATATGAAAATGCTGAAAGTCAAAGAGGCATCGACCCAAATTCGGTTTGAAAATCCTGTATTGGATACCCTGCTTTTATCAGCAGTACTCCACCCGGTCCATCAGCAGCATGATATGGAAAATATTGCCCGCAGACTTGGGGTGAATATTCTTGGAAGACACACCGCCTTAGGCGATGCCATAGCCACTGCTGAAATTTTTTTAAAACTTGTGCCCATATTGAACAGTAACGGAATACTCACCTTAAAAGATGCTGTTAAAGCATCAAAGAAAACCTATTATGCCAGATTAAAATATTGAACCTGAAAGACAATTAAATATTGATTTACATCACCTGTAAATGTTAGGCCTAACACTATAATCTTTTAATCGGGAGGATCTGCTCATGAAAAGACCGTTGCGTTCACTCACTGTATTCTGCGCTATATTTTTTGGCATTATTCTTTTTTGTGTTGTTCTTGGCGGATATACCAACCTTTTGCGGGCACAAAACCGGATTGGTGAGAACAAAGAATTGGTGATCACCCAATGCCAGAAACGGATAGATCTTCTCCCTGAACTTATTACAATAGCCGGTAAAATCCAATCCTCAGAGAACGGCAATACGTCTAAAATTTCTCAACTCAAGGAAACAGCAAAACACGCAACAACAATTCTGTCCCAATTCAATTCAACAACACCCAGTGAAAAACAGGTTTTGGCCTTTGAACAATCCCAGGTCAGTTTGGGTCAGACAATTTCGTTATTAATCACTGATCTTAAAAATATTGATGCAGCCAATACTAACGTGCTTGCCTTGGAAAAAGACTTCCAGCAACTGGGACTCTCGGTGTGGGTCACAAGTAACCGATATAACAAGGAAGCCAAGTATTTCAATGACAAAAAAGACATGTTCCCAGGATCTCTTTCTGCAAAAATATTCGGACTCGGCAAAACTCGTTTTTTTGAGATTACGGCCAGCCTGTTGAAGCCGGAAACCCTAGGAGCTGGTAAAGGTGCCTCTTGAGCCAATAAGAAACAGGCCTGCTACGGCTCCTTTTTCAAGCTTGTCCAAGCCTGATGAGCAGGCCCTTTACAACGAATTTTCATATAAAAAATATAACATGGATACCGTCCTTTTTGATCAGGAAATCTCCAGGGCGGAAAAATTTCTTGTTCTTTCAAAGGGATCCTGCACCTATTATTTTGAGCAGGATAATGCAAAACTTTTAAAAGGAAAACTTTTGCCGGGGGATACCTTTGGCAGCCTTTCCATCTTGTTTAATGATCAAATGGCGATACACACGTTAAAAACCCTTGAAGAAACGGTTTTTTTAAGCATTGACGCCTCTTTCTTTTTAAATCTTTGCAAAAAAAATCGCAGGTTCCAGGAAGTTTTTACCAATGAATTCGGCAGATGCATGCTGAATAAAATATTTGCGTCTATTATTGCCAGACAGGTTTTAAACAAAACCTTGAATCTGCCCTTTTTCAATCAACCTATATCCGCCATTTTCAGACCCAATATTGCGACATGTAATAATGCAACGCCTATCCGGGATGCGGCCTCAAAGATGAGCCAAAACAATGCCAGTGCGATCCTAGTAAAATCCGACCGCAACGATATCAAAGGTATTATGACAGACGCAGACCTGAAAGAAAAAGTTCTGGTCAGGGATATATCCCCCGCCATGCCTGTGTCCGACATCATGTCCCGGCCCATCATTTCAATTGGCTCCGATTCCATGGTATTTGAGGCCTTTTTAACCATGATTGAAAAGGATACGCGGCATCTAGCCGTTACTGGAAAATCCGGTGATATTTCCGGAATTTTAACTCAAAAAGACCTGATCTGCGCCCAGACCCAGTCCACCTTTCTTTTGATCAAATCCATAAAATCAGCTAAGGATATGCCTGATCTTGAAAATATCCATTCAAGACTTGAAAATATGCTGCTGGACCCCATCAGGAACGGTGCCAGTCCGGAATATATTACCCGGCTGATCACCACGTTTTCAGATGCTATCATTGAAAAAATCATAGACTTTTCCCTTGATAAAGCAGGCCCTGCCCCCTGTAAATTTGTCTTTTTAACCATGGGATCCGAAGGCCGTGAAGAACAGACGCTTATTTCCGACCAGGACAATGCCATTGTCTTTGAAGACATTGAAGACCCACAAAAGGCCAAAGCTGCAAAATCATATTTTGACAATCTGTCCAAACTCATCTGCACCCGTCTTAACATGGCAGGCTATCGATTTTGCGACGGAGATAATATGGCCCAGAATACAAAATGGTGCCAGCCTTTGTCCGTGTGGAAGGGCTATTTTAACAAGTGGATCAGAACGGCAAAACCCGAGGATCTGTTATACTCAAGCATATTTTTTGATTTCAGGGGAACCTTTGGAGAAATGGCACTGGCCCGGGATCTCAAAACCTATCTTCTTAAATC
>PIVQ01000403.1 GCA_003354055.1 Desulfobacteraceae bacterium
TAATCCCGGGTCAGGGGCAATTGAGTAAAGGCATTGGATCCGAAAACCACCATACCGATGCGGTCCCCTTCCCGCTTCATGATAAAATCCCCCACCACCCCTTTTACCGCCTCAAGCCGTGTCACGATCTTGTCATCCTGCTTGAAATCCAGGGCTTTCATGGATTCGGACAGGTCCAGGGCCAGGATAATATTCACCCCTTCGGTCATCATCTTAACTTTACGGTCACCGGCCTGGGGCCTTGCCAGGGCAGCGATCATCAGCGACAGGGCAACCACCGAAATCACGGGCAGCAGTCGTGACAAAAGAGTGCCCACAGATGTGGGGCGGTTCCCCATTCCGGACAGAGAAGGTACCCGGATGGCTTTACCGGAGCCGGGTTCAGACGACGTCTTTTCAGCGATCCTGCCGAGCCCTACGATCTCTTTCCAGTTCAGAAGCAGATATCCCCAGGGAACCAACAGCAACAATAAAAACCAGGGAGAAGCAAAACGAAACATCAGACGTCAGCCTCCTTCTGTTTTTCCATTATCCGGTCTTGTATTTGCTTTTCCATGGCCGAGATCAAGTCCCGGGCGTGGGCCAGATCCGTTTTCACCTGTGCCTGATCCGGCGTAAGGGGGGCGTAGCGAAAGGGATCGCAAAGATCCTGGAATTGTGAAATTCTGATTTTCAAATCACCCGGGAGATTTAAACTTCGGAGGGTTTTGATCAGCTCCGGGGTGGTCATCTCAAGGCTGTTGACCCGGTAGGTTCCCCCCATGTAAGCTTTTAGCGTATGACTCAATTCAAAATAAAAGGCCTTGGCATCATGGACCGGATTCAGGGCCAGGCGGTCCAGAGCTTTTACTGCAGTATCATAGGGAGGAATGTGGGCAACCGCATCAATTGGGGTAACGGGTTTTCGCTTTTTCCAGAAATAACGGATGATCAGAAGAACAGCCAGAACCAAAGCCAGAATGGCACCGAGCTTTAAGCTTAAGCTGACCATCTCAGGATCCAGCCCCACCATGATAGGCGGCCTTATATCGTGGATATCCTTCATTGCTTCATTCATTACCCTTGCCGCCGCTCCCTGAGTCTGAAATACCGGGTTAAAATATCGGAAATCGAATCAGAGGTGGAAAGCTCCACCAGATCGATCTTGGCACGGGAAAAAAGATGAATAGTTTCCGAATGGATGGCCTTTTTAACCTTAGTAAACCATTTCCGGGTCTTTTTATCACCTGCATCCAGAAGACAGGTCTCTCCGGTTTCAAAATCTTCAAAAGTCACCATGCCGGCCTCGGGCAGGTGAAATGCACCGGTATCAGAGACCCGGATACCCACAACCTCGTGCCGCCGGCGAAGGGTTTTCAGGGCCTGCTCATACCCCTGGCCCTTCCCTGATCCGGGCACGGGTTCATTACGCTGACCCAGGAAATCAGAGATCACAAAGACAAAGCTCCGCTTTTTGGATATTTTGGACATAAAATCCAGAGCAGCCTGAACATCGGTTCCCCTGCCCTTGGGTACAAAGGTGAATATCTCCTTGATTACCCGCCAGACATGGGAGGTGCCTTTTTTCGGGGGAATGTACTTCTCGACTTTGTCTGTAAAAAAAATCACCCCGACCTTGTCATTGTTTGTGATTGCATTAAAGGCCAGGACAGAGGCCAGTTCCGCGGTTTTTTCAAGTTTCCGGCCAAAGCGGGTGCCGAATTCAAGGGAGGCACTCATATCCACCAGGAGCATGACAATGGATTCGCGCTCTTCCCTGTATAGTTTAACAAAGACCTTTCCACTGCGGGCGGAGACATTCCAGTCAATGCTCTTGACATCATCTCCCGGCGTATACTCCCGGACCTCTTCGAACTCGATGCCGGATCCCCGGAACACAGACCGATATTGCCCTGCCATAAGGGTGTTGACCGTTCGTCTGGACTTAATGTGAACCTGTTTAATCTTTTTTATGATATGGGCCGGAATCATTTTCGGAATTATGGTACCTCAACAGAGTCGAACAATGTGGCCACCACCTGATCCGTTGTAATTTCTTCAGCATCAGCTTCAAAGGAGAGCAGGATCCTGTGCCGGAGCACGTCCGGTCCCACCTGTTTGATATCCTGGGGGGTGACATAGGCCCGGCCGCTTAAAAAAGCCGTGACCCGGGCGGCCTTGGCCAGAAAGATAGTGGCACGCGGTGAGGCGCCGTATTCAATATACCGCCCTGTTTCCATGCCGTAGGCTTCAGGATTCCGGGTGGCAAAGACCAGGTCTACGATATATTCTTTGAGTTTTTCATCCACATAGATCTGATCCACCAGACCTTTCATGGCTGCTAACTCATCGCAGGTGATCACGGGTTGGATCTCATCCTTGCCGGAAAAGCTGGTTTTTTTAAGGATTTCCAATTCCTGGGCACGGTCCGGATAGTCCACCAGCACCTTGAGCATAAACCGATCCACCTGGGCTTCGGGCAATGGATAGGTGCCCTCCTGCTCAATGGGATTCTGGGTGGCAAGCACCAGGAAGGGAGACGGCAGGGAATAGGTTTCGTCCCCGATGGTAACCTGGCTTTCTTCCATGGCCTCAAGCAGGGCGGACTGGACTTTAGAAGGGGCCCGGTTGATCTCGTCCGCCAGAATGATATTGTTAAACAAAGGGCCTTTGCGGGTGATAAAATCCGTGGTCTTGGGTCGGTAAATTTCAGTTCCGGTAAGGTCTGCCGGCAGCAGATCCGGGGTAAACTGGATCCGTTTAAAATCCGCCTGAATGGCGGCAGCAAGTGCCTTTACCGCAGATGTTTTGGCAAGACCGGGAACCCCCTCAATGAGCACATGGCCGCCGGTGAGTAATCCGGTTAATAATCCATCCACCAGTTTTTCCTGGCCCACCAAGGCCTTGGCGACTTCATTACGAATCCTGCTGATGGCCAGATGGGCCTGTTCAATGGCCTTTGTTATCTCTTCCATGGAAATCCAATCCTAAAATTTAAAACCAAATTTTTTTGCACCATTAATAGATATACCAAAAGTTAGTAACCAAAGTTCAACATACCGGGTTACGATATAATTTGATACAAAATATAGTAAACAATATCAGGGTGTCACGACCGGGCGGGGCAAAGCCCCGGACGCTTGGAATCAAGCGCCCAGAAGTTGTTTTGAATACAGTGACGAGGTAATTTTCACTATCTTGATGATATGATCCCGTACCGCTTCTCTGTCTTTTAAGGACGAATTCCTGAAGGTCATGAGGATGCCTGTTATGGATGCAATAAAGGAATGGGAATAAATCCGTGCATCTTCCTCGTCCATACCATGGCGTACCAGCAGCTTTGCAAACAGGTCAAATAGAATTTTGGTTACGGAATCAAATTTTCCCATGACCGGATGGGCCAGATCATCTTTAAGCATCAGATAGGTCATCATCTGAAAACTGGATTCGTTTTCAATGAGATGGTCTACGAATTTTATGGCAAATTCTTCAATGCTTGCAGGTTCATCCTTTTCCACCAGTCGTTCAAATCCCTTGCTCACAGAGGATATATCCTGGATAAAGGCCTCATTGAACAACTCTTCCTGGCTTGGGAAATACCGGTAAATGGTAGCCGGAGAAATACCTGCCTCATCAGCCACTTCACGCATGCCAACTTCATAAAAGGGTTTTTTGGCAAACAATGCCAGAGCAGATTCAATCACAATCTGTTTTCTTGCCTGCTTCTCTCTTTCCTTCAGTTCTGCAAATCTTGATTCAGCCACAAGTATTACCTTCAGTTTCTTAATTGAATTCATTGATTTTTCAGCGTAACAATGTTCTGATTTTCATTTATCATTTGTATATAGATCTGACAAGGTAAAAGCCAAAACTAATTTTTTTTAAGGAACACTAATTTACTTTTGCAGACATTTTTTTCACCCGTCCCGGGGAAAAATCTCCTTGTTTGGACAAAGATCAAATATTGACGATTCCGCACTTATAATGGTATAAGACATTTTTATTTATCACAATGTGTGCTGATATGGATAATACAATTAAAAGAGACATATTTGATTTTGAGGTCGGCTACCTGACCAAGAGCCCCTGCCTGAACTGCGAGTTCAAAAAGGAGCAGCCCAAGTGCCATGCCCAATGCCCGGTACTGGACAAAATTCAGACCCGTCTGGCCAGAGGGATTTCCTCCCAGTCCTCGCGGTATGAAAGCTGATCCGTCCCGGCCAAGGTTTCCTGCCGGCTCCGACTCTCTGATCAAAAAGCATTTATCTCAGGATCTATTCCAGACCCTTTCCCGGATCAGGACCGATTCAGGATTTACCCTTAAAAAGGCAATCCGTTCAGGAGTTGCGAATCCTGATTCCAGCATCGGGATTTATATTGGAGATACACAGTCATACGTTAGTTTTGCCCCTGTGCTGACCCCCATTATCAGGGACTACCATAATATAGATAGCCCCATTGAACACCAGAACGAGTTCACGAAGGTGAACCTTCCAAATCCTGACCCTGACGGGAAATATATCCGGTCCACCCGGATCCGTGTGGCCAGAAATCTTGAAAGTTTTCCCTTTTGCTGCCACATTCAAGCCCATGACAGAGTTGAGCTGGAAAGCCGGGTTATCTGCGCACTGGACCGATTACCCGAAGATCTGTCAGGAGAGTACATCCCTTTTACCGACCTTGCAGAAGATATCTATGAGGATCTTGTTCAAAAAAAACTGGCCTTTCCAAAGGGAGACCGGTTTCAGGAAGCTGCGGGCTTGAATCGTGACTTTCCCCTGGCAAGGGGTGTCTTTTTAAGCCGTGACAAGGGATTTCGGGTATGGGTCAATGAAGAGGATCATTTGCGAATCATGGCCCTGGAATCAGGCCCGGACTTATCTGCTGTATTCAACCGGCTCTGCCGGGGGCTTGGGGCCTTGGGGCCTCATCTGGAATTTGCCTTTGACTCCCGGTTGGGATTTTTATCCTCCTGCCCCACCAATATAGGAACCGCCATGCGGGCCGGAGTTCACATCTGCCTGAAAAAACTGGAACAACGCCAGGATGTTCTCAAGGCTATCGTTGCCCGCCATCATCTTCAGATCCGGGGAACCTGTGGGGAAAAAACCGCCGTGGACCAGGGAGTCTTTGATATTTCAAATGCCCGGCGCTTAGGTGTCTCCGCCAATCAAATTGTTCAAGATCTTCACACAGGCCTTCTGGCCATCATCGAAACCGAAAAAAACCTATAGGCCACCGTAAATTTTTAAAAATACCCTGTAAGTTTATCTCCTTGCATCCGACGGATTAATGGCTACTGTAATGTTAGTCACAACTTATTAAAGGAGGTGCCCATGAGTTTCTCCCGTCTATTCAAATTCGGATCCGCGTTTATACTAATCGCAGGTCTTCTCATCTTTGCCGGAACCGGGTTAACCACCGGATCAAGCCCCCTATCCAAGGAGACGACAATGAAAAATAATGAAAATCTTGATACAGCCACCTTTGCCGGCGGCTGCTTCTGGTGTGTGGAATCGGCCTTTGAAGGCCGGGACGGCGTTATTGATGTGGTCTCGGGCTATGTGGGCGGTCATGTGGATAACCCGACTTACAAGCAGGTATCTTCAGGCATCACCGGCCATGCAGAAGCGGTCAGGATCACCTATGATCCGGATCAGATCTCCTATGGTGAATTGCTGATTATCTTTTTTCAGCAGATCGATCCCACAGACGGGTCAGGATCCTTTGTGGATCGGGGCAGCCAGTACAGACCTGCTGTTTTCTATCACAACCAGGATCAGAAGACCCAGGCCCGGGAGTTGATCAAAGGCATTGAAACTGCCGGGATATTCGACGAGCCTGTTGCCACGGAGGTGGTTCAAGTCTCTGAATTTTATGAGGCCGAAGACTACCATCAGGATTACCATACAAAGAATCCCGTCCGGTACAAATTTTACAGGGCAGGATCCGGCCGGGACCGCTTTATTAAAAATTTCTGGAAAAATGGAAACAATAAGATTTTCAATGCAGCAGAACCTGCAATGGCAGAAATTAAGAACAGCCCCCGGAACAAAGCACCTAAAATCATCCCCAGCGACACTGAGTTAAAACAGCAACTCACCCCGCTTCAATACAAGGTGACCCGGGAGGAAGGCACAGAGCCGGCCTTTAGCAACGAATACTGGGACAATAAAAAACAGGGGGTTTATGTAGATGTGATCTCAGGCATTCCCCTGTTCTCTTCCAAAGATAAATTTGATTCCGGAACCGGCTGGCCAAGCTTTACCCGGCCTATCGACAAACAGGAGGTTCTGGAACGGGAAGACAACTCCTTTTTCATGCGGCGGGTGGAGGTCAGAAGCAAAACAGCAGACGCTCACCTGGGCCATCTGTTCGATGACGGACCGGCTCCCACAGGCCTGCGGTATTGCATCAACTCTGCATCATTGAGGTTTGTGCCAAAGGAACAGCTTGTGGCAGAGGGGTATGCAGACTTTGAACAACTGTTTGATTAAAGACGATCCAGAATGACCGCAATCAGAAAGAAGAGCATGGACAGGTTTATTATCCCGAAACAGAACCCTAAATAGCGCCGGGTTTGCCTGAGCATGAGGATACCGCCCATGGCAACGGGCAGAGCAAGTGCCGTTGAAAAGACCATCATTCTGATCCAGGAGGTATCTACCCACCCCTGGATCAGGAAGAGCACCATACTGAGGCTGAACAACACCGTCCAGATCAGGATCTGACACTTGATTTCCC
>PIVQ01001205.1 GCA_003354055.1 Desulfobacteraceae bacterium
TAAACGTAAACGTTCCATCTCCATTTGAAAGCCCAAGCCATCGATGATCCTCTGCCGTATCCCCGTCAAACCCGCAGATATCCGTCAACCCGTCTCCGTTAAAGTCCGCCGTCATCATGTCTACACTGCTGCTGTACCTTATTGTTTCCGGGACAACCTCATACCCTTTTATAAAGACGAATGTGCCATCTCCCTCCGACAAAGCCACCCAGCGCCGGTTTGCATCCATTCCTCCCAAACCAGATATATCGGTCAAACCATCTCCGTTAAAATCCCCAGTCATCACCCGGGTGTAAGCAGAGTTGACGACCAAATCGTCAGGCACAAAATCATACCCGTCCGTGAACTCGAACGTTCCATTCCCGTTCGACAATCCCAGCCATCGGGTAGATGCGTCACTCCCATCCAAACTGAAAATATCAGTCAGTCCATCTCCATTAAAATCACCGGTCAAGACAGGGCTGCTGCTATTCTGTAAAGCTTTACTTTTCAGGTCATCTCCGGAAACACATGATAATTTTCCGTTCGTCGTGCTTAATCCAACCCAGCGTTGGTTGTTGTCCCAACTCATAGCCAGCAAATCTGTCCGCCCGTTTCCGTTAAAATCCCCAGACAGAAGAGTTTCATTACTGTCCTCGAATCCATATTCTGCGGAAAGCAGATCATACCCCGTCGTAAATGTAAAAGTACCATCTCCATTTGAAAGCCCCAGCCATCGTTCATCTGTTGAAGTTCCTCCGCCAAAACTGCAAATATCCGTCAAACCGTCGCCGTTAAAGTCCGCCGCCTTCGCGCCTTTATTTGAATAGGCCCTTCTTGGTTCCTCCATAAATTCAGACCATTTTTTGAAGGAAAACGTTCCATCCCCCTTCGACAATGCCACCCAGTTCTCATCCGTGGATGCTTGTCCGTTCAACGCACATAGATCGGTCAAACCATCCCCGTTAAAATCCCCGGTCAACACACGGGTTTTAGAGCTCATGACTATCATCCCAGAGTGGATGCTTATGTAAGATGGCAAAAAATCATACCCCTCTATGAAGTCGAATGTTCCATCCCCGTTCGACAATCCTAGCCATCGATCATTAACGGAAGATCCCCCCCCGCCCACACTGAAAATATCCGTCAGTCCATCTCCATTAAAATCACCGGTCAAGACAGAATCACTCAAATTATAAGCCAAGTTTTTTATACCTGCTGGTGAGTTGTAGCTGAAATTGGTACCCGCCGAAACTCCACCGAACTCAAAAATGGTTTTGGGTAACTGATCGGCATAAAACTCGAAAAACTGCTGGATGGATTCCACAATGCTCTGGCCCGCCTCGTTGGTTGCGTAGGTCAAGCGGTAGTCATGCAGGGGATTCCCATCGTGATTCATCACGATTTTCGCGAGTCGGCTCGTTTGCTCCATGCAAGCACCTTTGAAAAACCGCGTTGAGCAGTCCGGGCGGTCTTCATACTCGAACTCAACGGAGTTATATGGACTCAAACCGGCGGCATCATTGCCGGTATAATCGATTCGACTGATCCTCGGGCCTGCGGAGGTTTCCTCATAGGTAAACGTCATGTAGTTGCCGACCGTGTCGAAAATCCTGTTCACCTGCCACTCCAGCACTTCGCTGAACGTATTGGTCTCAAATGACGAGACCGGCCACTGC
>PIVQ01001206.1 GCA_003354055.1 Desulfobacteraceae bacterium
AATTTGGAGGAAAAGCGGTTCGAGTTCGGGGCCACGCCAAGGTCCTGACTCACCTCATGTTTGGTATACTTGTATTAACAACCTAAAAGTCGAATAAAACGTACACTATTTGCTATCCACGCCCAAGTACTTCAAAAACAACCTGTCTCTTGCCACTGATTCGGTGGACCATCGATAGCTGCCCATGACAGTCTGTACCTTTGTGGTTTCAATGCAGTCGAACCAATCCAGGATCTGAGCGAGAGAGCGTTGCGCAAGCCAGCTTTCCAGTTTCTTTTCGAGCTTGATAAGCGATTTGGTTTTTCCGGGTTCTTTTTCCCTTAGCTTGCCCTGAACATCCTTTATTTTTTTTGTCAGAAAACAATGATAGCCCAGCGAGACAAATTGTGTGAATTGTCTACCACGCAGATTGTCCGGGTACCATGTACGCGGTCGCGCACCGTCGAGCCTCCCCTTTTGTACTGCAAATAGTTCTTCGATTTTTTCTCGCAGCCGATAGTTTTCAAGTGCTGTAAATGTGTCCATAGTCTGATTGCTGACAAGGGCGAAATAGCCAAAGTACTTCTTTGCTTCGACAATAGCCTTGTCGTTGAATCCCACTTTCAGCTGTCCCCCACGTCCCATTCTGGAACAAGTCAGGTACTTGTCTATTTTCTTTTGCGCTGATTCCGTGAACTCGGTTTTTTCTTCTTCTATTTGAGCCTTCAGTTCAAGCAGGTTCTTACGGAAGGCGAGTTCTTTCTTGGCTTCGTTGTCGGGAGAATAGTAAACATGCACATACAGGCGGCGTGAGAAGGTTTCTTTTTCACCGGCTACCTTGCCGTTGCGTGATCGCTGGCGTACCCGGCTGAACTGGTGCATCTTAAGCGATGTTGCTCCGCAGATAGATGGGTCGAACTGACAAGTGCTGGACATACCCGCCAGCTCTGATCGAAGCACATCAACTGTCTCTCGGACCCAGACAATATTCGGATCAACCAGGGTAAGAAACTTCACATTTCGCAAAGCGAATTCCATCATGTTCTTTTGACTATAGTAGCCGTTATCAGTGACGATCAGAGGCTTTTTCAGATTAAGACACTTGAGTTGTGTCAGAGTATTTTCAATGGATATGACATCCGGAATATTACCAGGTTGCTTAGCGAAGGCCATCGGTTCGCGAGCTTTAACTGAATATAAGGTCAAAAGCTTGATCGTGTTTAGTCCGTCACCATCCTTGTTGAACCCCCGCCGTGCCTCCGACTGATTTTCAGAATAGGTCGAAATGGTGGTTGAGTCAAACGCCAGCACAGGAGACGCTCCCAGGCGTGCCGCCCGAGCTGAAAAATAGCGCTGGACGCCTTCTTCATTGCGACCAACATCCTTAAACAGGTTACCATACACATCTTCAGTGATTCCTTCACGATATGGAAGAAGGTGCATCACCTGCCAACTCTCAAGGCGTGGCAGTGTGTTGCCACCGGAACCGATCCAATAACGTGCGATAGAAAGCATTTTCGCCGCATCACCCTCGCTGAATGAAAGCTGTACATCATCATCAATGCCGGAAACCTTACCAACCCATTCCAGGATGTCCGTGAGGCCTGTATGCCGACGTGCTGCCTCTACAACACCTCGTTCGCCCGCACTTTTTTTAGGGCGAGTCGGCACAATTTCT
>PIVQ01000404.1 GCA_003354055.1 Desulfobacteraceae bacterium
TGAAGACCACTTCACCTGAGGCCTCCCCCTGTCCTGTAAAACTATTGCAGGGAAATGTTCTGCCATCTTCCAGGGCTAATAATGCTTTCATTTCGATTTACACCTGTCTGCGCATTGTTGATATAAAAACTCTTTAGTATTCATACAAATCGGGCTCGTCCCAATACCACAAAACGGTTGCAATTAGCAACCCGGAATCCCCCTCCCTCAATCCACCACCTAAAAAAAGAAAACTCCGTTGCGCTTGATGAATCAAGCGGATAGAGTATTTGTGCGACCAAAAATCTATCATTAACGGGGTGCACGCTATGTCACAAGGCTTATTATCATTCAAGATGCTACTTTGTCTGAGACCATGAAAAAGACAGCTCTTTATTGCTATAAAGGTTTCAAGTTCTACCAGCCGTTAAATACATGGTGGCATGAGCATGGCATTATTCTGCACACAGAATATAGAGACGGTAATGTGCCTGCCGGTTTTGAACAATTAAGGGTTTTCAAAAAGACTTTGAACTGCCTTCCGGAAAATGTCGAAAAGGTAAAGCTCAGATCAGATACAGCAGGCTACCAACATGATCTTTTAAGGTGTTCTGAGCAAGGTGAAAATAAACGTTTTGGCAGAATCGAATTTGCAATCGGTTGTGATGTGCCCCAGTCGTTCAAAAAAAAATCCCCCCGAATGGTATTGGGATAGCTGTAAAATAATAGGCGGTGGATTCGGGTTTTTTCTTCATACTTGAATGGAAGAACTCCTTGTGTCATAGTTAGTTCCCCCGTTGCCGATAAGTTTTTTTAGTGGGAAACATTCTATTTGCTTGAAACATCAAGCGCAACGGGTTTTCTCTTTTTTTGGGAACCTTTCTGGTCGGTCGTTTTTTTATATGGAAAAGCGGTATGATCAAAGCAATTTGAATGGTGCTTCTGGGTAGGTAGGTTTCATAAGAGAGCTAAAAAAGTAAACTGGCTTTGATATTATGGGATATTATTTAAAACAAGGGGACTTGATAGGGGTTGCAGCCCCGTCGGCACGTTTTGATAAAGAGCTTTTCGCAAAAGGTGTTGCATGTCTTGAAAATATGGGGTTTCGTGTCCGGGTCCCTGATGGGATTTTCGGAGAACTGCGGTATCTTGCCGGCACAGATCCGGACAGGGCATCGGTGATCAATGAGCTGTTTTTAGATCCTGAGGTTAAAGGCATTATTTCGGTACGGGGCGGGTTTGGTGCCATGCGAATCCTGGATTACCTGGATTGGGAAAAGATCAGGGAAAACCCAACTTTGTTTGTGGGGTTTTCCGATGCAAGTGCTCTGATCGCAGGTTTAATCTCAAAGGCAGAGGCAGGAGCAATTCACGGTCCGAATTTGGTTTCCCTGGCCAGGGCAGGGGAGGCTACCCTTGATGGATTTTATAAAGCCGTGACCGGACAATTAAAACAGATTGCTATTGATCAGGGGCAATGTCTGCGGGCTGGGGACGCCAGGGGAAGACTTGTGGGAGGAAATCTGGCTACCCTGGTTCATATGATCGGCACCCGGTTTCAGCCTGATTTTGATCAGGGCATCCTCTTTATTGAAGATGTGGGAGAGCCTGCCTATAAAATTGACCGGATGCTTTCCCAGATGAAGATGGCAGGATGCTTTGATCACATAAGGGGGGTGATTGCCGGTTCATTTGAGGGGTGTGCCAATCCGGAGTATATCCCGGAGATCATCGATGAGATTTTTGAAGAGATGGACATACCTGTTCTCATGGGGCTTATGGCGGGCCACGGCACCGTCAATCTATCCCTGCCTATGGGAGAACCTGTAATCTTTGATGCAGACAACGCTCTGATCCGATGGGAAAGCCGGCGGGAGAACCGGTAATGGAGACGAAAGAGGCTCCTTTTACTAAAATTGATCAGGCCATGGCCATGGCTGTTGCGGATAAGGTTTTTCCAGGTGCTGTCCTGTTGTGGGGTGTTCAGGGCCGTATTATGTTTCACAGGGCATTCGGAACAGTCGATCTAAACACCGGGATTCCGGTGGAAACAGGCGATTTCTTTGACCTGGCATCCCTGACCAAGCCCCTGGCCACCACCCTGGCCATGGCTGAATTGATACGGACAAAAAAGGTTGATTTAAGCACCCCGCTGTCGGAGGTCCTGCGGAAGACCCGGGGAACTATCAAAGAATTAATTACAATAGATATGCTGCTGCGTCATACTTCGGGCCTGCCTGCCCACAGAGAATTCTATAAAACCATTTTAAATGCCACGTCTGCCCCCCGGAATGTCTTACGGCAACTGATTTTAGCCGAGCCTCTGGATGCCGAACCTGGGAAAAATGAGGTGTACAGTGATTTGGGATACATGCTCCTGGCCTGGGTGGTGGAAAAATGTTCCGGCCAGCGTCTGGATCAATTTGTCTATGATCGTATTTATGCGCCTCTGGGTATTGACGGCCTGTTTTTTATTGATCTTGAAACAGGCCAGCCCAGCCGGAATCCGGTGAGTGACGGTCATGCCCATAATCATCAGCCTCGTCAGGCAATCGTGCCCACATCCCGATGCCCCTGGCGGGGAAAACTGATCAAGGGTGAGGTGGAAGATGAAAATGCCTGGGCTGCAGGCGGAATAGAAGGCCATGCAGGACTTTTTGGAGATGCCCTGTCGGTTCATCGGCTCTGTTGTGAAATCATGGGGGCCATAAGAGACGAGGGACCCAGGGTTCTGGATCCCGGAGTGATGCAGGCATTTCTCAGGAGAGTTTCCGGCAAAGACAGAGTCGCGGGGTTTGATACGCCGTCAGATGAAAACTCTTCGGCAGGCAAGCTGTTTTCAAGGGCCGGAGTCGGACATCTGGGATTTACAGGAACGTCCCTGTGGATGGACCCTGAAACCGGTCTGATTGTTATTCTATTGACCAATCGGGTGCATCCCTCCCGGGAAAATAATAAAATACGAGCGTTCAGGCCTTTGATCCACGATTTGATATCATCTGAATTCAACACAAATATACAGATGTGAAACACTTTTATTGTTGTAAAAAATCTATAAGTTTGTTAGCAAATACCTTTTAATATAGTTTTTTCAAATGATGTGGGTATTCAACACCAATTATTGCATGAAAGAGGACAAATGAACTTTATAACAGATACTTTGCTTGGCGCCTTTTCCAATGATCTTGCCATCGACCTTGGAACTGCAAACACATTGGTATATGTGAAGGGGAAGGGGATTGTATTGAGTGAGCCCTCTGTTGTGGCCGTAAGAACAGACAGGCGGGCTAAGAACAAGATCCTGGCTGTGGGTCTTGAGGCAAAACGGATGCTGGGGCGTACCCCGGGAAATATTGTGGCCATCCGCCCCATGCGGGACGGGGTTATTGCCGACTTTGAAGTCACCGAAGCCATGCTCAAACATTTTATCCGTAAAGTTCATAATAATAGAAAAACCCTGGTCAGACCCAGAATCATCATTGCCGTTCCCTCAGGAATCACCCAGGTAGAAAAAAGAGCGGTCAGGGAATCTGCCGAATCTGCCGGTGCCAGGGAGGTGTTTTTGATTGAAGAACCCATGGCCGCAGCTATCGGGGCAGGGTTGCCCATTACCGAACCCACCTGTAACATGGTTGTTGATATAGGCGGCGGTACCACGGAAGTGGCCGTCATCTCCCTGGCCGGCGTGGTCTATACTCAGTCACTTCGGGTCGCCGGAGATAAGATGGACGCCTCCATCAGCCAGCATATTAAACGCAAGTACAATCTGCTTATCGGTGAAAGGACTGCTGAAATAATTAAAACTACCATTGGCAACGCCTATCCGGATCCTCAACATCTGGAAACGATTGAAGTCAAGGGCAGGGACCTGGTATCCGGTATCCCCAAAATTCTGGCCATTGATTCCGAAGAGGTCAGGGTGGCTATTTCAGAACAGATTGACGCCATAGTGGAAACCGTGCGGATTGCTCTGGAACAGACCCCACCTGAACTGGCCGCTGATATTGTGGATTCCGGTATTGTGCTCACCGGTGGCGGTGCTCTGCTGAAAAATCTTGATAAACTGCTCAAAGAAAAGAGCGGACTTCCCATCGTGGTCACGGACGATCCTCTTTCCACAGTGGCTTTAGGATGCGGTAAATCCCTTGACAGTATAGAAATCCTTAAAGAAGTGGTCATTAACTGATAGATGTTTTCCAGGCGGATGATTATTATTATCGGCGTGGGCGTGTTCATTGCGGTAACCTTTACCGTTATTACCATGACCAGTCGTCAATCCCTTCCGGTCAGCGGATTAGAGCGTCTTGCCATTTCCATTACCTCTCCGTTTCAGTTTATGGTGACCCGGACCATCGGATATACGCAAAGCGTATGGCGAACCTATTTTGCGGCTGTTCTTGCTGTGGAGGAAAATCGGAAACTGAAGCAGGAACTGTCCCGGGCCACTGAAATTCAGAACCGGTATGAAGAGCTGGAACTGGAAAATGCCCGGCTCAAGAAATTTGTCAATTTCACAGGATCCGTGCCTGCTACTTACGTGGCGGCTCAGATTATTGCCCGGGATCCCTCTCCCTGGTTCAAGACGATTATGATTGACAAGGGAGAGTCCGACGGTCTGGTAAAGGGATCTCCGGTTCTTGTGTCCGAAGGCATTGTGGGGCAGATTATCAAGGTGTCCAGAACATTTTCCAGGGTGCTGCTGATTACGGACCGGAACTCTGCCGTGGATGCTTTGGTCCAGAATACAAGGGTTCGGGGTATGGTCAAAGGGAACAACGAGGATGCCTGTTCCTTTGTTTATGCATTGCGCAAAGATGAGGTTAAACCTGGTGAGATGATTGTCTCTTCCGGGCTGGATCAGGTTTTTCCCAAAGGATTGAAAATCGGTAAGATTCTGGATGTAAAAAAGGTCCACTCTCAGCTATTTCAGGATATTATTATCGAAACCAGCGTGAATTTCGATAAACTTGAGGAAGTGCTTGTATATAAAAATGGGAACTAAAAGGATTCGGCTATGATGAATTTTAGTTTTTTCTTCATGGTTACCCTGGGTCTGGTCATCTGCCAAACCGTTGTTTTTCCTTCGTTTTCATGGTTCTCCCAATGCTTTGATATCCTAATTATTATTGTGCTTTATTTAAGCCTTGTCTATTCCCATTACGGGGCAATAATTGCCATTGTGGTAATCGGGGGTATCATGGACAGTGTTTCAGGGGTTCCCTTTTTTCTCCATATTTTTTCATATCTCTGGATTTTTCTGATTGTTCAATTGTTTAAGCAGTTGGTGTTCCAGCGCAGCGCTGTCTTTATGATGGTTGTCAGTTTGATCGCGGTGGCCATTCAGCAATGCCTGATGCTCTTCTCTGTATTTATAGAGCAGGGTCAGATTGGGGTATTCAACCTTGATTTCGCTCTGGTTTTAAGGCGGATTGTCTGGGGTGTTTTGCTTATACCGCCCGGCGTTTGGGTCGTGAATGTTCTGCGCCAGAACTATTTTTATGCGATAAGGCAATTCAGGCGTGAGTTGGCCAGGAAATACAGGGGGTAGGGGTGAGCGGTATCAACAAAAACCCTGATCGGGATTGGATAAAGCAACGGCTCATCGGGGCTAGTCTCTGTGTCATACTTGTATTTTCCCTTTTGTTCTTGCGGCTCATGTACCTTCAGTTGATTAAGGGGGAAGAGTTTCGACGGTTGTCCCAGACCAATTGTGTTCGCCTTAAAAGCATTAAATCCTCACGGGGGTTGATTTACGACCGGAATAACACCCTGTTGGTGGATAATAGGCCGGCTTTTGATCTTACCATTGTCCTTGAAGATGCAAAGCCGTTGAAGGAAACTGTGAGCAGGTTGGCCATGCTCATTGACGAACCCTATGAAGATCTCATGGACAGTATAGAAAAGGCGGGGAGATCGGCTTTTTATAAACCTCTGACCTTGAAACGGGATATTTCAAGGGATCAGTTAGCGATTGTGGAGGCCCACCAGTTTGATCTGCCCGGCATCTATATGGATATCGAACCCACTCGTCATTATATATACGAAAAAACAGCTGCCCATTTACTGGGATACTTGGGCCAGATCAACCGACAAGAACTTGAAAGCGGGCGATACCCAAATGTTCGGGCTGGTGATTCCATTGGCCGTTACGGGGTTGAAAAGAGTTTTGAATCCTTTCTTCAGGGCAAAAGGGGCGGCCGCCAGGTAGAGGTGGATGTAAACGGCCGGGTGATCAAGGTGCTAAAAACTGTCGAGCCCTTATCCGGAAAAGATCTTCACCTTACTCTGGACCTTAAACTTCAGCGGCGGGCCGAAGAGTTGCTGGCCGGTAAAGACGGATCTGTGGTGGCCATCGATCCGTCAAACGGGGATGTGCTGGTCATGGCATCCACCCCTAGTTTTGACCAGAACGATTTTATCGGCGGTATCTCCTCCAAAAAATGGCGGGCGCTCATGGATGATCCGGGCAAACCCATGAATAACAAGGCCATCCAGGCTGAATATCCGCCGGCGTCAACCTATAAGACCCTCACAGCGCTGGCCGGACTTGAAGAAAAAGTGATTGATCGGAACTCCACTTCCTATTGTCCCGGGTTTTACAAATTCGGTAACCGGCGTTACCATTGCTGGAACCGTCACGGCCATGGTGAAATCAGCGTGGAGGATGCTCTGGCTCAGTCATGTGATGTCTTTTTCTATCAGACCGGTGAAAAACTCGGCGTAGATGCACTGGCTCAAT
>PIVQ01001207.1 GCA_003354055.1 Desulfobacteraceae bacterium
CTTTACCGGCTGAGCAAAGTTGTTCAAACTCCCGTCTCACGCGTTCTACTTCTTCTCGAACACTTGTCTTATTCATCGTTGCCATGTCTATATTATAACACGGCTTTTTTCGACCTCTTGATACGCCCTACAATTGGTTTTCTCAATGAGGGGCATCAAATTTCATTGGTGTCACTATGATTATTCACGTAAGCTTGTATTAGCGGGCTATAGAAGCTCCTTTTTAAGCTGTTGATTACCATTTTATGCCAATAGGCAATGAATCGACTATTCTGACCGAAGAGTATTTCTAAACGTCATTTATTCTCAAAAGCATGTAGGACTTTAGGATTTTTTCACAAGATTATGCTGACCGTCTTTTTATGAGGGACTCGCTGCGCTCATCCGAAATGGGTTTTTAAGGTATGGGCAGGGAAGCTTGAATAATACAGAAAAAGGGAAGCAGGATGTCCCCACTTCCCCCGGTGCATTATTCAATGCTACCTGCTTCCGGTTATCCCTTGTCAGGGTTCCTCCCCAGGATATCCTGACTCCGTTTCACCGAAACTGTTATTTCACAGACAAATCCCCGGTGGTCTTGATTTTGAGCACCATATCTGCGTCCACCGTTCTCTTGTCGCAAAACATGGCATAGGTTAAGGATTCTTCACAGAGATTGCCGATTAGCCTTGGAAAACCATATGAGTATTCTTGTATGGCCGCCAAAGCATCTTCACTGAATATAGGGGCTGTACAGCCTGCCCATTTGAGACGAGAAGAAATATAGCTGATGGTGTCTTTTTCCGATAATCCCGTCATGTGATACCGCATTCGGACCCGTTGATTCAAAGGTTCCATAACAACATAATTCATCATGCGCTTTAAATCGGATTGACCCGATAAAATCAGCAGGAATGGATCAAAGGAATCCATCTTGAAATTTGTTAGTAGCCTGATTTCTTCAAGGGGGCCCGGTTTAAGCAGATGAGCTTCGTCAATGATCAGTACCACTGTTCGGCCCCGTTGTTCTTTGCAATCCAGCAACTCTTTTTGGATTTGTTGATAATTGCCACTTTTTGTAAATCTATTTTGTAATCCTAATAAGGCATTGATATGCCGAAGGATATCGTTCCTGTTTAAAGTGCTCAAAGGCGTATAAAGGACATTGAATAGATTTACATTAAGAGAGTCGGCAAAACGTCTGGTTGCTATGGTTTTGCCCACACCGGGGTCTCCTGTCAGCAACATGATACCACCCCTGCGTTTCATGTATTCGAGCCGGGCCAGGGTCTCCTGGAGCATCGGGGTATCTACTATATCAGCAGTCTTGATCTCCTTATCAAAAGGATAGTATTTAAGGCCGAACCAGGCCAGAAGATCCTTCATTTTTTAACCTTTCCGTTGGCATAAGAAATGGCGGTTTGGCTTTGATGCGGCTTGAAGGTCCTTGCATTCTGCTGTTTATCAACGAATTTGAGATGCCCGACCTGGATGTCTTTATCATAGAGATAAAGTTCCTGGTCAGCATCCACTGAATGGCGGATATCGACACGCTGCCGGATATAGGCGGTGGGAACTTCGTAGATATTTCCCTTAAAACGGATGGTGGCATCGTTATTGACCACCCGTTCATGCCGGACAAGAAATATTTCATCCAGTTCCGCTTTTGTCGGCCG
>PIVQ01001208.1 GCA_003354055.1 Desulfobacteraceae bacterium
GATAGGGTAACCCGGTTGTTTGACCAATACCACTGGCCGGGAAATGTCAGGGAACTTGAGCATAATATTGAAGCGGCCATGAATATGGTGGGGGGAGAAAACGTCATCCGCCTGATGCATCTGCCGTCTCATATTTTTGCCTTTGCCGGCAGCCGGAACGGATCCGGGCAGAACCAACCCGGGCTAATCAACGGCGAGACCGGCGACCAGGAACCGGACAACCGGTTTGGCCGGGATACCGTTGACCATGTCCCGGGAACAACCCTTGCCGATACCCAGGCATTGAATGAAAAACAGATGATCTGCAATGCCTTAAAGCGGTCAAAGGGTAATGCAGCCAAGGCAGCCAGGCAATTGGGGGTCTCTCCCCAGTCCTTTCATTATAAGATGAAAAAATATCGGATTGACCGGAAGGCCTATGCCCGTCCGTCAAAGTGAATGAGCTGCCCCCAGAGTATGCAGAAGTGGTGGGGGTAAAAAAAATGTAAACCGTAAAAATCTTTACAGTAAAAATAAAAAAAATTGGATATTTTTTTAGTTTTTCACCCCGGCAAATTTTTATGGCTCATATTTTTTCGTAATTAATAGACATTAGAATAGTCCTTTTTACTGCACCTCTTCAATGCTTTTCCATTCAGAACCAGAGCCGTCATTGCGGTTTTCCTCAAAATTGGTACGCTATCTGCATCTATACAGGGACGTGTGTGTAAGCTTCATCTAAATTTTTAATTTATTAATTTTGGAGGGAAGATTCATGGGTACGAAAAAAGTTCAATTTCTCATCGCTTTAATCGTGGCAGTATTTCTATTTGCAGGGCAGGGGTTTGCAGCGAACAAAATCTTGAAAGTCGGCGTTTTGGGGCCTTTTACAGGACCTTCAGCCCAGACCGGAAAGGAGTTCAAGGCCTCAGTTCAAATGGCATTGGACACCATCAACTCCACAGTAGGCGATTACACCATTGAACCGGTATGGGTAGACTCACAGTCAGATCCGGCAAAAGCCTCAGGCGCTTACGCAGAAGCGGTTGAAGGAAAAGGTATTCAGGCCGGTGTGCTCAACTGGCATTCTTCCGTTGCCATTGCGGTTATGGATGTTGCTGCACAGTACAAGGTTCCCCACATGTTCGGATTCGGAGCCTCTGAAGTTGTAAATGAAAAATGGCAGGCTGATCCTGAAAAATACTCCTATTGGGGTGGTAAAGGATGGCCTGTACCTGCAAAACTTGAGAAAAATTATATTATTGCATTGAACAAGGCTGTAGAAGCAGGGACTTTCAAGCCCAAAAAGAAACTGGCTGCAATCTACGGCGAAGACACTGACTGGGGCCGCTCAGCCGGTGGTGCTTATAAAAAAGCCCTGATCGAAAGCGGTTGGGAAATTCATTCCGAACAATACTTCCCCGCCACCCAGACAGATTTTTATCCCCTGCTGGCCAAATACAAAAAAGCAGGCGTTGCCGTTGTTGCAGGTACGTCCACATCTCCTTCCGCCATCTCTGCATTTGTAAAACAGGCCACTGAAGTTGGCCTTAAGAGTGTTATCGTTGCCTCAGGGTTAGGCTGGATCGGTGACTGGTATAAAATGACCGGTCCTGCTTCCGACATGGTCTTAGATTCCATTCCCCAGCTGACCACAAAAGAAGCTCAGAAGTG
>PIVQ01001209.1 GCA_003354055.1 Desulfobacteraceae bacterium
GCTGCGGTTAAAGAGAGCTGTAAATCCGTTATCAGTATTGAGATGAGTATGGGACAGATGGTGGAAGACGTGGAACGATGCGTCAAAGGCCAGCGCCCTGTTGAATTCTACGGGGAATGCGGCGGAGAAATCCCGACACCGGAAAAAATCATCGAAATCGTTAAAGGACTGATATAGGAGAGAAAAATGGGAAAAACATTTTCTAAACCCAAAGCAATGAGCGACAATCATACCCACTACTGCCCGGGCTGTACACATGGTATCGTTCACAGGCTGGTTGCCGAAGCCATTGATGAACTGGGTCTTCAGGACAGAACCGTCGGCATCGCCCCTGTTGGGTGTGCTGTCATGGCCTATAATTATTTTGACTGTGACTTCCAGGAAGCCGCACATGGTAGGGCACCTGCCATGGCCACGGGAATAAAACGCACCAGACCTGACCTGATCGTTTTTACTTACCAGGGTGACGGCGACCTGGCCAGTATCGGCCTGGGAGAAATCATGCATGCGGCTAACCGGGGTGAAAAATTCACGACCATTTTCATCAACAACGCCATCTACGGGATGACCGGCGGCCAGATGGCCCCGACCACCATGCCGGGCCAGAAAGCCAGCACAGCACCCTATGGCCGTGACACCGACCAGACAGGCATGCCCCTGCGCATGGCCAACCTTTTGGGCGAACTTGTCACCCCGGGGTATGTCACCCGTCAGGCGGTTCTCAAACCCCAGCAAGTCAACAAGGCAAAGAAAGCCATTAAAAAGGCCTTCGAATACCAGGTTGAGGGCAAATGTTTCAGCTTTGTGGAAGTGATTTCCACCTGTCCCACAAACTGGGGCATGACACCTTTGGATTCCCTGAAATGGGCTGAAGAGACTTTACTGCCCTATTATGAACTGGGTGATTATAAAACCCCTGAAGAATAGACCAAATTCGGAGAGACATATGCAGACAGAAATAAAATTTGCAGGATTCGGCGGCCAGGGCATCCTTCTCAGTGCCAAGCTTCTGGCGTATGCCGCAATGAAACAGGGATCCGAAGTAGCCTGGATCCCGTCCTACGGACCTGAAATGCGGGGCGGAACCGCCTATTGTACAGTGGTCATCAGTGACAAGTACATCGGTTCCCCCATTATCAAGAACCCCAGCCACCTGGTGGCCATGAACCGGCCCTCCCTGGAGAAATTTGACGAGACGGTCAAACCCGGCGGGATCGTATTCATCAACTCATCATTGATCCCGGTCCGCAGTCAGCGTGACGACGTCACCCAACTTGTGATTCCGGTCAATGATATCGCCATTGCCGCAGGCTCCGTCCGGGCTGCCAATATTGTTGCTTTAGCCGCATTTGCCGCCAAAAGCAAGCTCGTTGACCTGGAGCTTTTAAAAAAATGTATCAAGGAAGAATTCGCAGCCAAGGCTAAGATCATTCCCATGAACATGACCGCGTTTGACGCGGGTGTAAAAGCAGCCCAAGAGAGTTAAAAACATCTTAAGGGTACCTCATTAGTATTTGAGGTACCCTTAAGATTCATAATAGAATAAGACGATCCACTACAGATAAGGGGGGACAAACGATGATCAGACGTGAAATATCGCTTTTTCTTAAGAATGTGCCCGGAGAACTGGGAGAATTGACAGCACTTTTGGG
>PIVQ01001210.1 GCA_003354055.1 Desulfobacteraceae bacterium
ACCACACTTACTGAAAGGATTCTCTTTTACACGGACAGAATCCACCAAATCAATGAAGTCAGAGGTAAAGACGGTGTAGGCGCTGTCATGGATTCCATGGAACTGGAAAAGGAAAGGGGTATTACCATTGCCTCTGCCGCTACCCATTGTGAATGGGATAACCATGACGTCAATATTATTGATACACCGGGCCATGTGGATTTCACCGTTGAAGTGGAACGTTCTTTAAGGGTTCTGGACGGCGTTGTGCTCATTCTCTGTTCCGTATCCGGCGTGCAGTCACAGTCCATCACTGTTGATCAGCAGATGAAACGCTATGAAGTACCCTGCATTGCCTTTGTCAACAAATGTGACAGATCCGGTGCCAACCCCCTCAAAGTCAGCGGTCAGCTCAAAGAAAAGCTGGGCCACAACTCCGTGATGATGCAATTGCCAATTGGTTTGGAAGACAAACATGAAGGCATTGTCGATCTGGTCACCATGAAAGCCTACTATTTTGAAGGTGACAACGGGGAAAATATGGTCGAAAAAGAGATCCCCGCGGATATGCTTGAAGATGCAAAGATGGCCAGGGAAGAGATGATCGATGAGGTCTCCCTGTTCTCAGAAGCTCTCACCGATGCTATTCTTGAAGAATCCGAAATCACCGTAGAGCTGATCATGGATGCCGTCAGAACAGGCACCATTTCCCGCCAGATGACCCCAGTATTCTTAGGATCTGCATACAAAAACAAAGCGGTTCAGCCCTTGCTCAATGCAGTTATCAACTACCTGCCCTCTCCCCTTGATATTGAAAATGAAGCCATTGACCTGGACAACGATGAAGAGACTGTCATTCTTGAAAGTGAGTTTGACAAACCCACCGTTGCCCTGGCCTTTAAGCTGGAAGACGGTCAATACGGTCAGCTCACCTATTTGCGTGTGTACCAGGGGTGTATCAACAAGGGAGACACCTTGATCAACTCCAGAGACGGCAAAAAAGTCAAAGCCGGTCGTCTTATCCGGATGCACTCCTCACAAATGGAAGAAGTTGACGCCATTCCAGCCGGCCATATCGGTGCCATGTTCGGTGTCGATTGTGCATCAGGAGACACCTTTGTATCCCCCAAGATCAACTACTCCATGATTGCCATGCATGTGATGGAGCCTGTTATCTCTTTGTCCATTATACCAAAGGACAACAAGGCTCAGATCAACATGTCCAAGGCTTTAAACCGGTTCACCAAAGAAGATCCCACATTTAAAACCTACGTGGATCATGAGACCGGAGACACCATCATCCAGGGCATGGGTGAACTTCATCTGGAAGTCTATGTGGAACGGATGAAAAGAGAATACCAGGCCGAGGTAGACACCGGAAAACCAAGAGTTGCCTACAGAGAGACCATTACCCGAAAAGCCCCCTACAGCTACACCCATAAAAAACAGACGGGTGGTTCCGGACAATTTGGTCGTGTCATCGGGTTCATGGAACCCGGTGAAGAAGAGTTTGAATTTGTTAATAAAGTCACCGGCGGCAGGATTCCCACCCAGTATATTTCTTCCTGTGAAAAAGGGTTTCTGGCCTGTATGGCAAAAGGTCCCAACCTTGAATTTCCGGTTACCGGTATCAAAATTACACTTGAAGATGGTGGCTTTCATGCGGTAGACTC
>PIVQ01001211.1 GCA_003354055.1 Desulfobacteraceae bacterium
GAGGTGTCGGAACGAAACGGGTGGCTGATCCATGCGTTTGTCCTAATGGGCAACCACTATCACCTTCTTCTTGAGACTCCGGAGCCGAATTTGGTGGATGGAATGCAGTGGCTTCAAAGTACGTATACACAACGGTTTAATGCGAGGCACACAGTTTGGGGGCATCTGTTTCAAGGACGGTATAAGGCGTTGCCTGTTGATCAAGGTGAGTATTTCCGAACCATTGCTGATTATATCCATTTGAATCCGGCTCGAGCACATGCTTTTGATTTGGAAAAGGGGAAAAGGGGTCAGGCCGCCTAAAACGTCATTGAGCGATTGACCAGAGATAAAGGAATAAAGGTACCAGTCCTATCTTTTAACCTTTTTGGTTAATCAGCAGATTTGCAGAGCGGAACCAGAAGGGGTCATCGCGCCAAGAGAAGCCCGAAGAGGGGCCAGTCAGCCCGCACATTGCGTCAAAAAGATGAAAATCGATGAGTTGTAGAATGAAAAAAGTATTATTGATCGGGCTCGCCTGCGTAGTGATTGTGGCGGGTTTTTTGTTAATGAGAGAACCAGTGGAGAGAAGCGTCTCTGCGCCGGTTTCCCCTGCCGTTGCTCAAGTTGTTGAAAAGCAGGAGACGGGTTTATCTCAATCTGTTATTGGGCCGGATGCACCTGTTCGCATTCCGTTGCCGAATCCGGAGCTGCCTGCATTAAACCGGGATCTGGTTCCGGTTCATCTGTACCCGCTGTTCGGCTGGGAGGACATCGGCGGGTATGTGCCGCGCCGCAGTTTTGTCGAGGCGATTGATCATGTACTGTCTGCCGAGGAGGTGCGTGCGCTGCTGATGTTTGTACGCAGTAAACCTGCCGATGTGGGTCTTTCGGATGAAGATTTTAACGGGGTGGGCGATGTGGTACTCCTCAAGCTGGAGGAGCAGAAGTCTCTTTATCCGGAATACACGGATCACCTGGCGGTGATGTTTTACGATGAGTCGCTTAATTCCACCTGGCGCGACTACTGCATTCAGCATATCGGAACGGTTTATCCGCGCACACCCGCCGATAAGCACCCGGTGATCCGTCAGCTCTATGAAGACGCCTTGGCGCCGGGAAGCAAGTTCGCCGGGACGACGATGCTTTCGATGAAGCGCAGCGCCGGAACACCTGACATGCCTGAAGCATTTGTGGCCGACCGTGCATTTGAGGTGGCCTCCAGTACGGCCTATGGCGATGCAGAACGTCTTTCCGCTCTTCATGTGGCCGCAACCTTTCAGCATCCGGAGGCGACAGATCTGGCACGCGAGATTGCGGTTTCCAATCGGTCCGCAATTTTTCGGGCGGCATCGATTGCTGTGATCGGCCTGACGGGTGACGCGTCGGACCAGCCGTTGCTTCAGAAGTATGTGAAATCATCCGACATCCGCCTCCGTGTCGCCTCCGCTGAAGCACTGAAGAACTTAAACCGCGAATGACCGCAAATGGACGCGAACGCCGAAGGCAGAGACTGGCAGAATAATTATGGGCAGAATGATTTTTTTGACAGAAAAAGGGGTCAGGCCGAAAGCGCCGATTAAAATCGGCGGAGAGTAGAGAATGAAAGAGTCTTACAATGAAGGATTAGCGAACCACATTGGCTCCGAGTCATGCCTTGACACTCCGCGA
>PIVQ01000405.1 GCA_003354055.1 Desulfobacteraceae bacterium
AAGCTGTATCAGTCCGTCCATGGGTCTTTCCTATGATGTCCCCCTGAAGATGGTCCGGGGCAAGGGACAATTTCTGCATGATTCATCCGGTCAGCCCTATCTGGACCTGTACAACAATGTCTGCCATGTGGGCCACTGCCATTCCCATGTGGTGGCTGCCGGACAAAAACAGATGGCAAAACTCAATACCAATACCCGATATCTGTATGACGGCCTTACGGACTATGCAGATCGGCTCACCGCCACCCTTCCGAAAGAACTGGACACCTGCTTTTTCGTCAACTCCGGCAGCGAGGCCAATGAACTGGCCCTGAGGATCGCCAGAAGCGTGACGGGCAGATCCGATGTCCTGGTGGTAGACAATGCCTATCACGGCCATACCCAGGCCATGATCCACATCAGTCCCTATAAATTCATGGGCAAGGGGGGAACAGGTAAACCTGCAGACTGGGTCCATGTAGTGCCTGTGGCAGATGGGTACCGGGGCGCTTACAAGGGGCAGGACAATGCTTCAGGTACGGCTTACGGAGATGAGGTGGGCAAGATTATCCGGAAGATGGATAATCCCCCGGCCGCCTTTATCACAGAATCCCTGCTCTCATGCGGGGGGCAGGTCATCCCGCCAGACAATTATTTTAAAACCGCCTTTGCCCATGTGCGTAAGAGTGGAGGGCTGTGCATCTGTGATGAGGTTCAAACCGGATTCGGCCGTACAGGCAGTCATTTCTGGGCCTTTGAGCTTCAGGATGCGATCCCGGATATTGTGGTCATGGGCAAGCCGATCGGCAACGGCCATCCCATGTCCGCCGTGGTTACCCGCAGAGAGATTGCTGAAAAATTTGCCACCGGTATGGAGTTCTTTGCCACATTCGGAGGCAATCCGGTGTCCTGCGCCATCGGCATGGCGGTGCTGGATGTCATCGAACAGGAGGGGCTTCAGGAACATGCACAAGATGTGGGCGGGCATATGCTACAAGCACTTGCCTCCCTGAAGGATCGCCACCCCATTATCGGAGATGTAAGGGGAACGGGATTGTTTATCGGCATTGAACTGGTTCTGGACCGGGACAGCCTTGCTCCGGCTACAAAAGAGGCGGCCTGGGTGGCGAACCGCTTAAAGGAACAGGGAATTCTTCTGGGTACAGACGGACCTTTTTCCAATGTGATCAAGATCAAACCGCCCATGGTCATCACCCGCCAGGATGCCCGGATGTTTGTCAGAGTGCTTGACCAAACCCTCTTGGAGTTGAACACAAAAGCTTCATAACGCCTGATTTCTAAAGGATTGATTTTAAAGATTTTCTTCTTACCTTACGATATAGTAAGATATAAGGTAAACATGGAAAGGGGGAACAACCACCATGGAAGATATCTCAAGAATCAATCCAACAGGCAATATCCCCGAGCGCAACAAGGGATTCCCGGGATCCAAACGCCGGAAAAAAAAGAAAAAGAAATCCCGCCAATACGTCAAGGGACATCTTGACGATCTGAATCGTATCGCAAAAGAGGCTGATAACGCCCTTGAGCAGATGAACTCTCCGTTTCGCATTCGGATATATGAGCAAGAGGGTGAGGTCTTCATTGATATAGTCACTCTTGACGACTACGGCAGAGTAACACAGGTCTTTCACCAGGACATTACCCATGAAGAACTGGAAGACCTGGTCCAGCATCTCAAATCCGGCAGAGGGCTGGTCTTTGACGCCAGGGCCTGACCCTGTCTTAAGTTAAGGGTAACACGCCCAATCCATGCAAAACCTGTTTGCTTTCCCCAAAAAATCGTATTAGAGTAGCGCCATTCTTTCACCTATAGATTGGAGACGTTCCCATGTCTGAAAAAGCATTCCAGGACTATTACCCCGACAAATTCAACCAATGCTACGGCTGCGGAAGCCATAATTCCCACGGACATCAACTCAAAAGCCTTTGGGACGGAGAGGAAAGCGTCGCTTTTTTCACCCCGGAACCCTATCATATGGCTGTACCGGGCTTTGTATACGGCGGACTCCTTGCCTCTTTGATCGATTGCCACAGCACGGGCACGGCTGCTGCTGCCACTTACAGGGAACAGGGCCGCCCCATGGACTCCGAACCGGCCCTGCGTTTTGTCACCGCCTCCCTCCACGTAGATTACCTGGCACCGACCCCGATGAATACAAAGCTGGAGATCAGGGCAAAAGTTACAGAACTCACCCAAAAAAAAGTAATTGTCACCGCCAAGGTCATGGCCGACGGCAAAGTCTGCGCCAGGGGAAAAGTTGTGGCTGCCCAGATGCCCGATTCCATGCTGAAACTGGTTGAAGGAGATAGATAATGAATCAGAAAAAAACCGTATTATTCGCATTCAGGGGCGATCCCCTGTGCTTTATTCATGCGCTGCTCAACAGCATTGACCTGAATGAACGGGGTCGGGAAGGCATCATTGTTCTGGAAGGTGAATCCGTGACCCTGGTAGCGCAAATGGCCAAATCCGGGCATTTTCTGAACACCCTGTATGAAAAGGCAAAATCTCTGGATCTAATTTCCGGGGCCTGTAAGGCCTGTGCCACAAAACTCAATGCAATTGACGCCATTCAGGAACATGGAATCCCCCTGATCGGTGAAATGTCGGGGCATCCTTCCATGGGGGAATTCATGGACAAAGGATATACGGTTATTACCTTTTAGCCTATGTATTCTCCCGGAATTTTATGGCCATGGTTATTTAATCACCACGTCGGCTTTTGAGATAATGCTCCAGTCCATGGCAAGCCCAAGCTGTTCAGCGGTTTTCCGATTCAACTGAATACGTCCATTGCGGGTGGGTTCAATAGGAATGTCTTCCGGAGATCGCCCCTCAAGAATGGAACGGGCCATTTGTCCGGCAGCCACCCCCTGCTTTCATTGAGACTGAAATCCCGCAAAGCAGCCCGGATGCGGCTGCTGTGTCAAAAAAACCACTGTGGGAAGCTTGCCCTTTCGGTTCAGATTTTCCACCAGCCGGGATTCGCTGACACTCTCGTTTTCACCCTCCGTCACCACCGTCACAGCCTTTTCCCGCACTGTTCTGAGGACATAAACCACCACCACCCTGTATGTCGATATGGCCTTCTCCCACTCTTCAAGGGTTCGGGCCTGGACATAGCCTGCCACCTTTACAGCCAAAGCCAATAATGCATTAGCCAGGTTCTCCGGTCCTCAATCTACCGATCTGCCTTTTTTCGATCAACCATTCATCCTATCCCGTAACACTCCGGCACATTTAAACGTAACAATTTTCCTCTTATCCAATATCATGCCCTTCCCAGTGGCTGGATTCCGCCCCTTTCTGGGTGCTTTCTCATTTACCTGAAATTTACCAAATCCGGAGATCATAATATCTTCCCCGGATGCCAAGGTAGATTTCACTATTTCAAGAAGATGTTCAATTGTATCTTTTGCTTCTGAGGGTGACTGGTCAATTTCTTCTGAGATTTTTTCAATAAGTGTTGTTTTGGTACAGGTCAATTTGGGGGATGCTCCTATTTTGGGATTGGATCTGTCTGTTATTAAAAGTGGCTTTTATGATTTTTAGAGGGGTCTTGTCAAGGAATTGGTTGTGGTTTGCCGGTGCTGTCAAGTTCAGAATTTTAACAGGGTTCTGCTGTTTAAATTTTGTTTAAAAATTTTTATCCTTACCCTTGATATTCATATTTATGCTCTTATTATTCCTTGTGTTCTTATTCCTGCTCACTCTCTTGCTCTTATCTCTCACTGTTGCCGGCGTTGTTAATATTGATGTTCTTGCTGCTGTTGATATTGATCCTGAAGTTCTTACTGATGCTGATGAGCCCGGGCTGGGCAGCTTGCTGCCTGGCCCGGCTTTCGGCAGGACAAAGCCCCTCAGGATGTTTTGGGTATATTATTCTTTATCTCATAAAAGACATCTGCTGAACTGAAATCCCGGGCATTTTTAACATAGCATTCAGCCATGACCGTAAGATCCCGTTCAATCTCCGCCCGGTTTTCATATGTCTTTTTGACCTTCCCGGGCGAACCTGTTACCAATGAATATGGCGGGATAATTGTTTTCTCAAGCACCACAGCGCCGGCAGCAACAAGAGATCCTCTCCCAATCACAGCTTGGTTCATTACAATAGCGCCCATCCCTATCAGACAATTATCTTCAATTGTGCATCCATGGACGACACTATTATGACCTATAGTTACACCATCCCCGATTTTTAAAGGGATATTTTCATCAGCATGACAGGTACTAAGATCCTGGATATTGGTCCTCTCACCAATACTGATTTTGTCCAAATCACCTCGAATTATCGTTTGAAACCAGACAGAAGAATTTGCTCCAATTCGGACATTACCTATAATTTGAGCCGTAGGTGCAATGAAAACTGATTCGTGAATTTGAGGACGGGTATTTTTATATGCGTATAGGGTCATGGGTCGCCTTTTTCCATAAGTTCATTATTACCGGTCATAGATAACAAAAAAACAGGGTTCACCTCAATCCCAATCTTCCCTTGAAGTTTCTACACCTTAGTGCAATCATTCTCATATTGGAAAGTGAGTACCCGGCAAGACAAGCTTGTTATGAGTTAAAGGGGGGATATTAGATGAGGGATTTCTGGGCCAGAATCTGGCGATCACCCAATAAAGCAATAGTGGCCGGAGCTATGATTTCTGCGGTCATCGCTTCTATTCTCTACGGATTCAACTGGCACACCTTTTATGATACCAAAAAAAACTTTGCAGAAAACAGAGCCGAACTCATTGCAAAAGATATCGCAACCCTTGCCCTTGCAACCAGGGCTGCTCCCGGAAATGACCATGATTTTCGAAAAGCGCTTGAACAATACCTTACACCAAGACGGCAGCTCATCACCATCAGCCGCTTTAATACCACTCAGGAAGAAGAACCGCTGTGGAGTCAAACAAACGGTACACCGGTTGATGAATCCCGCACACTGATGGCTGCAGATTTTATACTTGAAGCTGCCGCAGGACCGGATGGCAAGACTCCTCTCCATGTAGAGGTCCGAGTTGGCATCCGTCCCCGGCTTATTGTTGCTCTTGCACGGGCCTGGTCCTTTTCCATGCCCACTTATATTGAAAATCCCCAACTCTGGAAAACTCAAGCCCTATACAATCGATCCATCCCTCTTTACGGATACCTTCTCACCATTATAATCCTGAGTTTTGGAACAATTCGCGGTATTTACAGAGACCAGCAAGAGCTGATCAGACTTGAACAGGAAGTCCTGGAAGCCGGGGCTGAACTTGACCAGTTCCGGGATCAGCATTCAGACGAAATCCTCTTGTTCCGCAAACAAATCGACAACACCAGACACCAACGGGACGATGCCATAAGCCACCGGGATCAGCTGACGAAGGAGATTATTAGTATTGAACACGAATACCAGAAACTCATTGACACATCAAGCACCACAGAGGATCCACGACTCCACGAAGCAGCTAATAGGAGAACCCAAGTAGAACGTGTCCTTGCCAGTTATAATGCCAAGGTGGACTATTTTGAGCATGAGCTCATTGAAACGCGTGGGCAATTAGGTGCCGCTGAGCAGCTCTTCCAGGAGGTTGAGGCCCGGCGGGAAGGCCTTAATACAAAACTAAAGAATCGTAACCGGGAAATACGCAAACTCCATGGACTCATTCAAAAAACACAAAAGAAAATTCGGGCCATGCAATCAGATCAGCGCCGCATGGGCAAGACCAATCACCATGAATTACGAGAATGGGAAGAAACTCAGGACACCATAGAGAAGCAACTTGGTTTCTGGATAAGAAATGTTGATCATGCAAGGGTTAATTTTTCCAGTCACGGCAATGTCGGTCTGGTGGAACAACAATTCCAAAAAATTGATCCGGCTTTTGTCGACCGCTATTTCACCCACATAAACAACACTGAGTATGAACGTGGCACCCGCGGTCTCATTCGTGTCGTCACAGACGCATCGGAAGATGCCGCCCCCACAAGCGGAAAACTCATCATATCCTTTGATGATGCAGGACGTACCCTTGCAATGCGTTTTGAAACCCGCAAAGACGCTCCGGATCCGGTGTACTTAGGTTTTGTACTCGCTCTGTTGCTACGGGCAAAATGCCGGGATTTTTCCAACTTTCCAATTCGTACCCGTTGACCCCGGTGAACCCGGGTGAACTTTCCACCACAGATCAGTATTGGTAGCAGTTTCAAACTCAGGCCGCGGGTTCAACTCCCGCCGCCTCCAATATTATTATAAATTCGGAAAACCCTTTTTGTAGAGCAAGGCTCAGGGGACCGCCAACACCCGTCTCACATGTTATTTTCTGCATCTGCCCTTGGCTTACCCTCTCAGCAATTCAAGCAGTTCGTCCGCAGATATCTTTCCGGCAATATCACTTCCGGTCAACAGATTGCGGGCCAAATCCCGTTTTTCCTCATGGAGCGCCATTATCCGTTCTTCAATTGTATCCTTGACCACCAATCGATATACGGTCACCGGCCGGACCTGGCCGATCCTGTGGACCCGGTCCGATGCCTGGTCTTCTACGGCAGGATTCCACCATGGATCCATATGGATGACATAATCCGCAGCAGTCAGATTCAACCCGGACCCTCCGGCTTTAAGACTGATCAGAAAAAGATCCCCCTGCCCCCCCTGAAAGGCGTTGATACGAAGCTGGCGCTTTTTGGCAGAGGT
>PIVQ01001212.1 GCA_003354055.1 Desulfobacteraceae bacterium
CGTTTGTTTCTTAACAAAAAACTGGTACGCAATTTCCCGCCTGGCCAGAATCTGTTTCAGCGGGCCCAGATGGTGTTGGGCAAGGAGGCGGCAAATCACCTCTATCCCATAGAGACAAGTCAGGGGGATGTTAGGATTACAGGCGTTTGCGCCAATCCTGCCGTGAACCGGAGCACTGCCAATCGCGTTTATCTGTTTGTGAATAATCGTCTGGTCCATGACCGGGGTCTTGTGGCTGCTCTGTTTCAGGGATACAGAGGGCGGATCATGAAGGGTAAGTATCCCATGGGTGTGATCTGTGTAAGCCTGCCCTTCGACCAGGTGGATGTTAATGTTCACCCCACAAAAAGGGAAATCAAATTTCTCATGCCCCAGCCTGTGTATCAGGTCCTGAAACAGGCTGTGGGAAACGCTCTGATGGCTGCGCAGGCTGATGCCGTTGCCTATTCTCGGTCCGGTCCGGTTACCTTTATGG
Source organism: Desulfobacteraceae bacterium (assembly GCA_003354055.1). The sequence continues at coordinate 476 of PIVQ01001212.1, forward strand.
ATACGGGTAGTGATCGTGGGAAGGCACGGGACATGGAGAGGGCAACGGCCACGCCGGTCGAAAGGAAGCCTTTTCAAACGCCTGATTACAGCCTGCCTGATGTTTCCAAAGAGCGGGATGGCCGGCGGGTTAATCATCAGGTTGCCCAGAGCCGGATTCAATGGCGTACCCCGCGTCCTGAAAAAACATTTGAGCCTTCTGTAGGTGCTGTTAAGCCGGTTCCCGGGGAAATGCCGGATTCGGTACCATCTGGTACATTATCCCTTGATCCTATTAATATGGAAGCAACAAAAATTGTAGGTCAGGTCCTGGGTACCTATATTGTTGTGGAAAAAGAAGGGCATCTGGTACTGGTTGATCAGCATGCCGCCCACGAGCGGGTTGTGTATGAATCCTTGAAAAAAAGGCATGAGGCTCTGGGTATTCAAAGCCAGGATCTCATGGTGCCGGAGGTGCTGGAACTCACCCACAGGGAGGCGGATCTTCTGGAATCCATCAGGGAGGATCTGGCGGGGCTGGGGGTTAATGTAGAGCCCTTTGGAGGAACTAGCTTTGTGATCAAGTCTGTGCCTGTGCTGGTAGGAGATAAGCCGGTACAGGATATGGTTATGGAAATGATAGAGCAATTAAGCTGTGATAATGAAACCGGCTCCAAGGATGCCTGGCTGGATGCCTGTCTTGTAACCATGGCCTGTCACAGGGCCATTCGGGCCAATAAACCTATGAATCAGGCGGAGATGGAACGGTTGATGACGGATCTTGAAGGCTGTGAGAATCCCATGCACTGCCCCCACGGCAGGCCGATCCTGATCTCCTTTGACGCCTATCAACTGGAGAAGCTTTTCAAAAGGGTTGTGTGATCCTGATGGATAAGATATAAACCCGAGGTACATTTTTTAACGTTTTTTAGCTTGAATGATACTGTAAAAATAAATAAAAAGACCATACAGGAGAGCTGCCGAAGGTGGTAATCCTGTATATTTTTTGACCTATATTAGTTAAGGAAATTGTATGTTAACATCCATGCGAGTAACATCCAGAAGGGGTTTGATTGTTGCAGCCCTGACAGCTTTAGTTTTACTGACCGCAGCACCCGGGTTCTGCAAGGAAGCCAAAAAAGTCGCGATTTTCCCCTTTAAGATGAATTCCCCCCAGGACCTTGGATTTCTTCA